>JAYEPE010000150.1:0-3165 GCA_034723735.1 Campylobacterota bacterium
GTTTGAAATGAAATGGCTACCGCCAGGGCGTGGACTTTGGGTTATGGGTACACAATACGTCTATGAACGTGGTGGTGCTGCGCTCAATAACTGTGGAGCAGTAGATACTACTGATTTAGCTGCTGCGACAGATTGGGCTATGGATATGTTGATGTGTGGTGTTGGTGTAGGATTTAATACTGCATGGGAAGGAACTAGTGTTTTTACTCCCAATAAATCACGACCTATAAGTTTTACAATACCTGATAGTAGAGAAGGATGGGTGGCATCGGTGCGTTTACTTATTGAGAGTTATACCAATGGAGGTTCTTGGTTTGATTTTGATTATTCTCAAATACGTCCAGAGGGTGCACTTATCAATGGATTTGGAGGAACAGCTTCAGGTGCAGATCCTTTAATGCAACTGCATGAACGTATTGAAGATTTCTTAGATAGATTTTGTTTAGATGAAATTGATGCAACGAGGTGTGTAGCAGATATTTTTAACGCGATAGGAGCCTGTGTTGTTGCTGGAAATGTACGCAGAAGTGCGGAGATATCTTTAGGCTCAGTTGATGATGAGACTTTTTTAGATCTTAAAGATTATGAAAAAAATCCTGAACGCTCTGAAATAGGCTGGATGTCAAATAATACTGTAGTATTAAATAAGACAGAAGAGTTCGGGCAACTCCCTCAAATAGCACAGCGTATTAGAAATAATGGTGAGCCAGGAATTATGAATCTAATTAATGTCCAAAAATATGCTCGATATGGGGATGAGTCAGAAGATATTGCATGGTTAGCTAATCCCTGTTCTGAAATACCACTAGAGAGTTTTGAACTATGTAATCTAGCAGAGGTCTTTCCTGTACGTTGTGAAAATGAAGATGATTTTTATGAGTCACTTGAATATGCTACTTTTTATGCTTCGACTGTAGCACTTTTACCAACACATCGCAGTGAGACAAATGCTATCGTCGTAAGAAATCGTCGTATAGGTGTGAGTCTCTCTGGTGTAGCTGATATGTTAGATGAGTTAGGTGCAACAGAATTGACACGCAGACTTAGACATGGATATAAAATAGTAAAGCAGTATAATGAAAAATTAGCTTCCCAAGCAGGTGTCCCGGCATCCATTAGAGTGACAACTATCAAGCCCTCAGGTACCATTAGTCAATTAGCAGGTGTAAGCTCTGGTATGCACTTTCCTACATTTCAGTATGCTATACGACGTATGCGAGTTGGTGATAATAGTCCTATATGTAAAGTACTAAAAGACTCAGGTATTCCTAATGAGCCTGATACCTATAGCTCTAATACAACTGTTTTTGAATTTCCAATTGATCAAGGTAAAACTAGAAAAGCGACAATGGTTTCAGCATGGGAGCAGTTTGCATTTTTAGCAATGTTGCAACGTGAATGGAGTGATAATATGGTGAGTTGTACTGTCTATTTTGACCCTAAAACAGAAGGACATCAGATAGAGCATATGCTAGCTCAGTTCGCTCCAACTATTAAATCAGTATCGATGTTACCTCATTCTGAAGCAGGTGCTTATAAGCAGATGCCTTATGAGGGAATTAGCAAAGAAGAGTATGATAAACGTCTTAATGATATTCCAAAAATTAACTGGAGCCAATTTGGTGGTAGTGATGGTATGGAAAGTCGTTTTTGTAGTAATGATCAGTGTGAAATTTAGAGGAGATTAATATATAATATAAAAAAGGAATTATTATGCCAAGAGTTTTAGTCCCCATTGCAAAAGGTTTTGAAGAGATAGAAGCGGTTTCGCTTATAGATGTGATGCGTCGTGCAGGAATTGAAGTTTTAGTGGCTTCATTAAATGATCATGTAGATGTTGAAGGTGCCAATGGTATTAGCATTAAAACAGACTTACATGTAAAGACAGTAAAAGCTAATGAGCTTGATATGATTGTACTTCCAGGGGGTTGGGATGGTACCTACGCCTTAGCCGATGATGTGAATGTTCAAAATCTTTTAAAAAAGATGGATGCTCAGGGTCAAAATATCGGTGCGATTTGTGCAGCTCCTTTTGCACTTAATAAAGCAGGTGTGCTCAAGCCTAATTTTACTTGCTATCCCTCAGCGGAGGAGCAGATAGATATTGAAGGATATCAAGCTGATAAAGCTCAAGTCGTTCAAGAGGATAATATTATGACCTCACGAGGTCCGGGAACATCAATCTGTTTTGGACTGCAAATTGTTAAAAAACTTGTAGGTGAAGAGACTTATTTGGCACTCAAAGAAGGTTTGTTAGCAAATTATTGTGAGTAGCTATCTTCCCAATTAAACTCTCTAAAAATTTGAGTGAAAGTATCATCTAAAGGAGCCTCTATTGAGAGCTTCTCTTTAGTAAAAGGATGCTCTATCTCTAATCTAAAAGCATGTAGCAAGATGCGATGACAATCAAAAACTTCTCTAAATAATTTATTATGTTCTCCACGACCATATTTAGTATCACAAATTAGATGATGTGAGAGGTGTTTTACATGGCGACGTATTTGATGCTTTCGTCCTGTTTGAGGTCTTACATGTAAGAGAGAATAGCGTGATTTTTCATAGCGACCAACAGGATAAGGAATTTCTACTGTATTTAGACGTGTATATTCAGTTATGGCTTCTTGTGCTTCAGGAGCTTTAGAGCGGTTTTTATCGGAAATTTTATCTAACTTTTCTGTTAAAGGATGATTTATTATACCTTCAAGTTCAGTATAGCCACGAACAACAGCAAGATAGTGTTTTTGAGTAGTATGCTCTTTAAACTGTTCAGAAACATGCGCAGCACTCTCTTTATCCAAGGTAAAAAGCAAAACTCCAGAAGTAGGCTTATCAAGCCTATGAACAGGATAAACATACTGCCCAATTTGATCACGTAAAAGCTGAATAGCAAAACGAGTTTCATGTCTGTCAATAGGGGAGCGATGGACAAGCAAGCCTGAGGGTTTATTGATGGCGATAAGGTGTTTATCTTGGTATAGTATCTCTAACATAAGTAAAATAATAGCAGAAAAAATAAAGTTTTTGATGCTTATTGAAGTGATCTAAGATTGGATGTAACTCGACCCCTTTTCTATCTTCGACCGTTAAACTCACAGGACATATTTGAAATAAAGGGGACAGGCTACTTTTCATAGAAATAAAGGGGACAGGCTCAATGGCGTTAAG
>JAYEPE010000151.1:0-3165 GCA_034723735.1 Campylobacterota bacterium
ATGCCATAAATCTTTTCCAGGCCAGATTTGACAATCACTTCCCCAATCAGACTTATCTAAGATTGCTTGCATATCTGCTTCCCAACCTTTTCTTGGAGCATTGTTACATAATACATGAGTTGGAATACCACCCATCTCAACGATAAAACTAACAAGTCCTAGTAAGAAATCAGGATCACCATAGATTGCAAACTTTTTACCATGCATATATGGGTAAGAATCTTGCATTGCATCTACTAATTGTGCTCTTTGAACTTTTAACTCTTCACTTACCTCTTTACCAGTAAGTTCAGCTAATTTCATAACAAAACCATCAGTACCACTTAAACCTATTGGATTACAAGTTTCAAAACCTTGTTTCCATTTGTTTTTAATAGTCTTAGCAGTTTGAACTGTAGAGTACTTTTGAAGTGAGATAGTTGCTTTTGCATTTATAGCAGTTTTTGCATCTTCTATTTTAGTACCACCAGCATACATCTCATAATCACCAGCACCTGTATTCCATTGCTCTTCATGATCACCAATCATAACAATTTTATCACTAAATGAAGCACAAATCTCTTTTACTTCAGCTAAAGACCCAAGGTATGGTTCAAAACCAGGGATAATATTTAATCTCTCTTCATCTACAACTTTTTCACTCTTAGGAGGATTTAGTTGTTCTAGTGTAGCTTTCATCATATTATCATAACCTGTAATATGAGATCCAACAAAAGATGGAGTATGTGCATAAGTGATAGCTATATCATCTAATTCACCCTCTGCATCTTCTTTTGCACCAATTACAAAGGCATTTAAATCATCACCAATAACCTCTGCCATACAAGTTGTACTTACAGAAATCATCTCAGGTTTATACATAGCATTACAGTTTCTTAAACCATCTTTCATATTTGCCAATCCACCAAATACAGCAGCAGATTCACTCATACTATCAGATACACATGGAGTTGGTTCTTTAAAGTGTCTAGTGAAGTAACTTCTAAAGTACGCAACACAACCATGAGATCCATGTACATAAGGCATAGTTTTCTCAAAACCAAGACCAGCCATGATAGCTCCTAAAGGCTGACATGCTTTAGCAGGATTTACTGTAATAGCTTCTCTAGCTAAATTCTTCTCTCTATAATCCCAAGACTTAGTCCACTCTTGAACTTCATCAACTTTAGCAGGATTGATTGAACCCATACTACTTTCAAACTCTTTTTTATTTTCAAAAACCTCTTGGTATTCAGGCTTTTGGAACAGTTTCTGTCCGTTTACAATTTCTTCTACATTTTGCATATTAAGCTCCTACTTCTTCTTTTGCTGTATCCCATGGTGCTTTTGTATGACTCCAAACTGGTGAGTTCATAGCTAACTCCATATCTTTAGCAAAAACAGCGAATGCATCATATCCATGATATGGACCAGAATAATCCCATGAGTGCATTTGTCTAAATGGTAATCCCATCTTTTGAAATACATATTTCTCTTTAACCCCAGCAGCTACTAAATCAGGTTTGATTTTTTTAACAAATTGCTCCAACTCATATTCATTTGCATCATCATAAATTAATGTTGATCTCTCTAAGTCTTCTTTTGTCCTTTTATAATCATCACCGTGACCAAATTCATAACCAGTACCAATAATCTCCATACCTAAATCTTCATAAGCACCAATAACATGTCTTGGTCTTAATCCACCAACATAAAGCATAACTTTTTTACCCTCTAATTTTGGCTTATATTTAGCGATAACTTCATCAGTCATCTTTGTATATTTTGCAATTACAGCTTCAGCTTTTTCTTGAACTTCTGGTCCAAAGAACTCAGCAATTTTTCTTAAACTTTCTGTTGTTTTAGAAGGTCCAAAGAAGTTATACTCCATCCAAGGAATACCAAACTCTTGTTCCATATGTCTTGAAATATAGTTCATACTTCTATAACAATGAAGAAGATTTAATTTTGCTTTTGGAGCAAGTGCCATCTCTTTGTAAGTAGCATCTCCAGACCATTGAGCAATTACTCTAAGTCCCATCTCTTCAAGTAAAATTCTAGTAGCCCAAGCATCTCCACCAATATTATAATCACCAATAATAGCTACATCATAGTCAGTTGATTCAAATCCTGATCTTGCAGCTGAATCTGGCATAATTTCATCTCTAATTGCGTCATTTGCAAGGTGATGACCAAGTGATTGTGAAACCCCTCTAAATCCTTCACATGAAACAGCGATTGCTGGTTTGTCAGATTCTTTTTTATGTATCTTTGCAACAGCTTGAATATCATCACCAATTAAACCAATTGGACACTCAGATTGTATAGATATACCATTGTTTAATGGGAATAATTCATCAATCTCTGTAAGAGCTTTTTTAAGTTTAGTATCTCCACCAAATACAATATCTTTTTCAGAAAAATCTGTTGTAAAGTTCATAGTTACAAATGTATCAACACCTGTTGTACCTATATAATAGTTTCTTCTACCAGCTCTACTGTATTGACCACATCCAACTGGTCCATGAGAGATATGAATCATATCTTTAATTGGTCCCCAAACAACACCTTTAGAACCAGCATATGCACATCCTCTTTGAGACATTACACCTGGAACTGTTTGTTTATTTGATCTTGTTTTATCACAAGCACCTTTTACACCTTCTGGAGTATCAACACCTAGATGCTTTGCTCTGTTTTTAGCAGCTTTTGCAGGGTAAACAGACAGTACCTCTTCTATAGCTTCTTTTTGTAAAGCTTCTAATTCTTCGTTTGCCATAAACTTTCCTTTACTTTTTGCATTTTATATTTAACCTAAAAGGTTTTGAATGGTGAATATTTCATTCGAGTTCAAGGCAAGAGTAAGGAAGTTTACTAACAGTAAACGACGAAACTCTTAACGAAGTAATCGTATGAAAGAATTGCTATTCTAAACCTTTTTATGCTACTTTTACTCTATATAGATTCATATCATCTAATTTTTTACATAGAGCTTTTGTTACATCTCCATCAACTGATTTAGAGATTTCTGAAATTTGGTATTTATTTGTATAATAAACCATTTTTAAATCATTTTTTGCTTCAACTTCTGTATTTGTAAAATAATCTACAAATGCAGTATGAGCAAATGTTCCTGCAGGCACTTCAAGCTCTTCTAATTGTTGACCTTCTCTTGTCTCACTTGTT
>JAYEPE010000152.1:0-3135 GCA_034723735.1 Campylobacterota bacterium
ATAAAATAATCTTTGTGTATTAATTTTAAATACTAAAGCAATCATTGTACCAAAACTGAAAAAATTATATCCTAATAGTGGGGTGCTGAAACCTGTTGGAAAATAGGGGATTTCGACGGGCTACCCTTACCCTCTTTTTAAATATAATCCTTCCTGCATGTAACACTTTCTTTGATGTTACTTTTTAGCCTTACATGTAAGTAACGAGAAGATAATCGAAAACATCATCATCCACACTGCCCAACTAGTAAAAAATCATTAGACATTTTGTAAAATCAAAGTGGTATCTTATTGTCAATCCCAATCTATATATCATCAGCTACAACATGTCCACTGTTTAAGAAGTTTATTGTTCAGTAGGCTCTTCATAAATGTAACCGATAAAAGCAAGGGCTTCTTGAAGTTTCTCAAGCTTCTTATCATCCGCAGTATCAATAACTGTACGCTGACACTCAATTAAAGAAGCACATTCCTCTTCAGCACTCCCATCAAGCACTAATAGGTATAGATTTACAATTTTAATAAGTTCCAAGCACACTTGTTTCAATTTAAAGTGATAACCATCTCCGCCCATTGTACGCATTTCAATATGAGTAGGCTTATTTTCTATTTCAGGGCGAATAACACACCAACCACGTCCAATTTCATCTTTTTTCTGTGCAGCGACTTCAAAGTTGAGACAGTTGAGTACATCCATTACATTACGTGAGTAATCCGGTCGGCTTGGCCACGTCTCGTATAGGTTGTGTGTATTGAGTAAAAGCATCAATCCAAGAAAATCAAATGGCTCCCCGTCTAAGTCCGGGCATGAAAGGTGAATATGAAAACCTGTTGATATGTCAGTTACGGCATTATGTCGCTTCATTATAGTGAAGATACTTTCTATATAGTAAGGCAAATTCACAATAGAGACTATTGGTGTCGTAATCTCGATACCGAAACTCTGCATCTTAAGTGAAGAATCGGGCTTAATGATCAGCTTGTCATGTTCACGGCTGCGATCGAAATCCTTGAATGGATTACAGAGTATATCTTGGTCTGTGATTTGAAAGAGCATAGAAATAATACTTTTTAACTGCTGGTCAAAATCATCCTTACTAAGAGCAGAAATATAGAATTCAAACTCGGCTCCGCCGACAATACATGAATCAGCAATATCTTCAGGAAGACCATGATCAAAATTCAATAGCTTCTTTGTAGCATTACGTTTTATAGTAGGTGTTGTCGAAAAAAGCTTGGTCCTAATATCGTCTACAATTGTCACTGTATACATTACATCCTCACAAAAAAGAGATTTCATCAAAAGATTCAAAAGAGACAACTGTCCCCTTATTTACCTTTGAAAGGTGAACAACCCCACGGTGGCTTCGCTGTTTTGAAGCCACTCTTGGCTTCAAAAGCGACTTTACTCTCGGACTAAATGCTTTTTTAACAATTTTAACACGCTCATCCCTACTTGGCATATCACCCCAATTTCTAATAGGATTAGTACGCACAAGCCGTCTTGGATTATTCAAACTTCTAAAATAAATCCATGCTGAAAACTGTCGATTGCCTTCAATCTCAACAAGACTGGTCTGCTTGCGTGAGTAAAAGTCAGGTACTCCTTCAAGAAGGTCAATTGCTTCAAAGTCTTTTTTGGAAACAACTTTATAGAGTTCACCTTGAATACGGAAACGCTTCTCATCTTCTACAACATAAGGGAACATCTTCGAAGTATCCGCATACATAACATATCGCCCAGAAGTCTCAAAATCACCAATATACTCTGCATTTTTAAGTCGTTCATGGTTCTGAAAACCTTTCTTCATACTCCCATATACAAAAAGATACTGCTCATAGCCTATTGTTCGCTTGTAGTGGCCCGAACGTATTCGAGTCAACTGCTGGTTATTTACGATGCGTGCCAACACACTCCTTATTGTTCCTCTATTGATAACATATGGTAGTTCAAGATCAGAAGAGGTAAAAATTGTGCCTACAGGCATATTTATAATTGCATTAATGATAATTTTACTTGTATTCTCCTGCACTTTTTTCATAACTCACTTCCTTTTTATATAATTGTACCATAGCATATGCAACAAAATGTTTCAAATACACCATCTAAGCTTCTTTCAAAAGACTGCCATGCTGCGCTCGCAGTGACACACCGCAATCTACAACCCATGCCTCCATCAGTGCCAACAACGAAACAATCCACTTCAGAGTACCCAACACCAGCTTCACGACCACATTGCTCACTCTTAAACAAAAATAAGATAAAATCGACTTTTGGCATAGAAGTCCCTTATTGGAAAGAAGGCGGCAATATTTTAATTGGTGTAAAAGATAATGGAGAGATTATTTGTTAAAAGTTAAAATGAGAGACTGCCACGCTTTGCTCGCAGTGACAGAGTCGTCATTGCAAGAAATAACCTTGTCATTGCGAGGAACGAAGCAACCTAGTTATTACATGCAAGAGTTTAAATTCGGATTTTAAGGTAAGAGATGTCACAAAATGAAATAATAATAGAAAAATTACAAAACTTAAAACAAGAGTTAAATGATAGATTTGGTATTGAAGAAATTGCACTATTTGGTTCTTTTGCAAGAAATGAAGCGAGAGAAGATAGTGATGTCGATATTACTATTTTAAAGATGAAAAAAAAAGATTACTTTAAAAGAGCACAAGCTATTTACTTTTTAGAAGAGCAGCTAAATAGAAAAGTAGATATGGGCTATTTTGATTCTATTAGAACCATTATACAAAAGCAGATAAAGAAAGATATAATATATGTGTAAGAGAGATAAAGAGCTTTTCTTATTTGATATATTAATAGCAATATTAAAAATTAAATATTATGCAAAAGATTTTGATAATGCTCAAAGTTTGAAGTATGATTTTAAAAGTTGGGATGCTGTAGTTAGAGAGTTTGAGATAATTGGAGAAGCAACAAACAATTTAATCAAACTCCAGCATTTTACAAATGAAAAAAGAGAGATTGTAGATTTTAGAAATATCTTAATTCATGAGTATTTCGGAATAGATGAAGATGAAATATGGGAAATTATAGATAACTTCTTAGATAGCTTTAAATCAGATATTGAAAAAGATATAAAGAGTATTGAACAAAATTTTAGAAACAAATTAAT
>JAYEPE010000153.1:0-3119 GCA_034723735.1 Campylobacterota bacterium
ATTAGCAAGTTTAAAGTAGTGGGGCTCTTGGACTAGATTGTATTGATTATGATATGGTGCTAGATTGGCATCATTATTTCCATACACTGCAACGTAGCGCTTACCACATTCACTAAGCTCTTCTAGTACTTTTCTATCACAAATATCACCTGCGTGAATTATAAATTCAGCACCCTCACCGATAAGGTGAGCGATAGTGCGCTTAGCAAGTTTTGTTTTGGTGTGAGTATCTGAAAGAATACCAATTTTCACTTATTTCTCTTCGGTTTCTATCGGTGTTCTAGTCTTACATGTAATACACTCAAAAACTTCTTTGTTTCTATAGGTACGCTGTGCTAAAAAGCCATCACAGCCCTCTTGGGTACATTTTTTATCACTTGGCTCAAATTTAGAGATGAAATCACACTTTGGATAGTTTTCACATCCCCAAAATGCACCACGACGAGAGGTTCTCCAGAGAAGTTTTCCTTGACATTTTGGACATGGAACTTCGGAAGTTTTCTCCTCTGCATCAAGAGATTTTGTTGTCTTACATTTGGGGTAGGCACTACAAGCAAGAAATTTACCATTACGACCATTTTTAATGACCATATCACTCCCACATTTTTCACATTTTGTATCACTGACTTCATCAGCAGGGCGCTCTATTGTGTTACCATCTTCATCAATTTGTTCAGTATATTTACATTTTGGAAAACCACTACAGGCGATAAAATTACCATAGCGTCCTGAACGCATTAGTAACTCTTCACCACATTGAGGACAATTACGTCCCATTGGTTTGGCGAGTTTGAGACTTTTGATATCCTTTTTTCCTTTAGTAATTTTCTCAATAAAAGGAAAATAAAAATCACGTAAGATTTGTTGCCAGTCTTTGCCTTTTTCTGCGATATCATCAAGAACTTCTTCCATATTTGCCGTGAAAGAAGCATCGACAATCTCTTCAAAGTGCTCTTCTAGCATTACTGTAACTGTAAAGGCGACTTCTGTTGGTGTGATTTGACGCTTTTGTATAGTGATGTAATTTCGTGCTTGAAGTGTAGAAATTGTAGGTGCATAGGTTGATGGACGGCCAATACCTTCGGATTCAAGTTTTTTAATGAGACTCGCTTCTGAGTAGCGTGATGGTGGCTCTGTAAAGTGTTGTGTTGGTGTGATATTTTCAAGAGGAATTGCTTGATTTTTTTCAAGAGGAGGTAAAAGTTTATCTTTATCGTCCGTACCCTCAAGAATATAAAAACCGTTAAAAAGAAGTTTACGTCCATTGGCTTTGTAACTAGCACGGGGGCTTTTAAAGATAATACTCTGTTGTTCAAAGAGTGCATCCATCATCTGAGAAGCTAAAAATCGATTGTAAATAAGACGATAGAGTTTAATCTCATCAGGTTTTAAAAATTTTGATGCTATTTCAGGAGTGAAATCAATCATCGTAGGACGAATTGCCTCGTGAGCCTCTTGAGCTCCTTTGGATGTTTTTGTATAGACTTTTGGACTTTTAGGAAGATATTTTTCACCATAAGTATTTAAAATATGCTCACGTCCTGTCTCTACGGCTTCTTTTGCCAAGTTAAGAGAATCGGTACGCATATAGGTAATAACACCTGAAGTTCCATTAGGTGTTTTCACCCCTTCATAAAGACTCTGTGCTACCATCATCGTTTTCTTCGGAGAAAATCCCAATTTACTTGAGGCAGTTTGCTGGAGTGTTGAGGTCATAAAAGGTGGTGGTGTAGAGGTTTTTCGTTGTTTGGTTTCAATAGAGTCAACATGAAAATCTTGAGACTGCACTGCTTTTGTAATGAGAGTGGCTTCTTCTTCATTTTGAATAGTGAGTTTTTCGATTTTTGTACCATCAAAAAGAATAAGATTGGCATCAATTCCTGGTTTGAAGATAGTGTCAATGCTCCAATATTCTTGAGGAATAAAGGCCTTAATCTCACGTTCACGATCTACAATGATTTTTAAAGAAGATGATTGCACCCGACCACCTGAAAGTCCTTTTTGAATTTTAGAAGCAAGCAGTGGAGAGAGTTTATAGCCCACGATACGATCAAGCAGACGACGGGTTTGCTGGGCATTAACCTGATTCATATCAATTTTTCGTGGGGTATCAAGTGCATGTTGAATTGCTGTTTTAGTGATTTCATGAAAGACTATACGAGGCAGTTGCTCTGGATCTTTTTTCATAGCATGGGCAATATGCCATCCAATAGCCTCACCCTCACGATCCTCATCGGTCGCGATATAGATGGTCTCAGCACCTTTGGCAAGCGCCTTAATCTGTTTGACTATAGGAGCATTCTCCTTAGCAACACTATACTCAGGAACAAAAGTCTCTTCTTCAACTTTGATTCCAAAACGTGATTTAGGAAGATCACGAATATGACCTTTAGAGGCGATAACTTCATACTCTTTGCCTAAAAAGTTCTTGATGGTCTTAGCTTTGGCGGGTGATTCGACGATAATGAGATTCAAAATAGCTATCCTATATATATGTAAGAAAAATTAAAATTTTGAAAGTTTAGCAGAATTTTTTTGAATATGATATAATCGTATCAATTTAGTTAAAGGAACAGAGATATGGGCGCTTTGAATTATCTACCTTATTATACTTATGCTGATTATAAAAAATGGGAAGGCAAATGGGAATTATACGAAGGCCATCCCATAGCCATGTCTCCTGCGCCTATGATAAATCATCAAGCTATTGCCTATCGTATTGCAATGGAGCTAGGCAATCAAGTTGAAGAGTGTGAAAGGTGCTTAGTTTTAGGAGAAGAGGATTGGAAATTAAGCGATGACACTGTGTTAAGACCCGATGTTGTCCTTATTTGCGATGAACCCCATGATGCCTATATCACAAAAGCTCCCGAAATAATTATTGAAGTCATCTCAAAATCAACAGCCAAAAGAGATGAAAATTACAAATTTGACACCTATGAAAAAGAGAAAGTAAAATATTACGTTATCGTCTATCCTGATGATTTAAAAGCCAAGGTTTATAAGCTCAAAGATTCCAAATATGATAAACAAGGTGATTTTTCAAAAGAGTCTTATGACTTTAAAGAGACTACATGTAAAACTAGTATTAACTTCGAGAAAGTCTTTAAAAGGTTTAG
>JAYEPE010000154.1:0-14754 GCA_034723735.1 Campylobacterota bacterium
TAAGTGAGTGGATTATTGGTATTTTCCTTATCTCTCTTGGAACCTCACTCCCTGAGCTTGTTGTCTCACTTGTAGCGGTTAAAAAAGGTCATGCAGATATGAGTATTGGAAATATAATCGGCTCAAATGTGGCGAATTTTTCTATGGTTTTAGGAGGAGCATCACTTCTTGCACCTTTACATGTAAACATTGAAGCAAGTCAGTTTGATATCTATATGATGATTGGAGCGTCACTAGCACTGTTGTTGATATTGGCGAACAAACTTTATAATCGTTCTGGAGCAATTTTACTTCTGATTCTTTTAGGACTTTTTATTCAAAATACCCTTATATCTCTTTAAAACAGCCTCTTAAGAGGACTGTTTTAATATCGACGTGAATAAAATGTAGCTGCGAATTGCCCAATGCTATACACATCCCGCTTATATATCACATTGTCATTAGCTTAATAAATATTAATTTTTATTTAATGTACCCATATTCAAGAAGCTTATTGTAGATTTTCGAAACCATTGCACCAGCAGCTTGACCTCCATGGCCTCCATGCTCTACAAGAACAGTGACAACATATTGAGGTTTTTTTATAGGACCGTAGGTAGTGAGCCATGCATGAGAGCGTTGATAGTACTCCATCTCATGCTCTTTAAGACGTTTTTTTGTCTCTTGCGAGATTCCAATAACTTGAGCTGTACCTGTTTTTCCTGCTATCTTAACTTTTGTATTTAAAAAGTGTGTAGCAGTTCCTTTGGGATGATGACAAACCTCTTTCATCGCATGTTGAATATACGGTAACTGCTTTTTTTCAGTAATGCTTAATACATCCTTAGATTTTAAAGCAATTACCTCCTCACCTTTTTTATGTGCTATTTGAGGGATAGGGAGCTTCCCTGTTGCCATCAAAGCTGTAAACTGAGTAATCTGTAAAGGTGTAACCAAAAATGAACCCTGACCAATAGAAGTATTAAGCGTCTCTCCAATATACCATGCTTGCTTAAAACGACGACGTTTCCAAAGGCGACTCGGCACCGTACCAACAAATTCATTGGGAATATCAACTCCTGTTTTAGCACCTAATCCAAAACGACGCAAGCCTTCACTCATCTTCTTAATACCAACTTTCATACTACCCTTATAAAAATAGTCATCACAACTTTCTCGAATAGCCTTATTGATATTTGTAGTTTTATGTCCTCTGTTTTTCCAACAACGAAAATTACGTTTTCCAAGCTCCATTGATCCATTACAATAAAACTCCGTCCATGTCTGGAGTTCATTAGAGATATAAATCAGACCTAAACCTGTTTTTATAACTGAACCAGGAGGATAAAGTCCATTTGTTGACTTATTAGTAAAAGGTGCATCAACATCATTAATGAGTTTTTTCCACTCAGTAGTTGAAATACCCATTGCAAAAGTATTGAGATTATACTCTGGATAACTCCCCATAGCTAAGATTTCACCATCAACACCCATAACAACAACAGAGCCAACCTTATCTTTAAAAAGCGTCGAAATATATTTTTGTAGTCGAATATCCAAATGGAGACCCAGATCATGATTTTCATCAGGCTCAAATTGGGAAATCTCTTCAATCTCCTCATTGTAAGCGCTCACTTTAATACGCCTCTCACCAGGATTTCCTTGTAAGTAACTATTATACTGCTTCTCAATACCACTCTTGCCAACATAGCCAATAAGCTTTAATAGAGGATCTTTTTTAACATCTTTGCGACTTGCACGTGACATATAGCCTATAACATGTGCTGCAGTATTATCATTAGGATAATAACGCTTTGAAGCGGGTAGTATTCGCATATTTTCTCTAAGGTTTAATGTAGAAAAGAAGGGTAAGAACTCTTCATGAGCAATAAAATCAACCACAGAAATATAGTGATGATTGTAGTGTGAATCTTTCTTTTTATAAGACTTTAGCATTTTTTCATAATCTAAAGATGGAAAATTTTCTACTAAGACATGTAGCTCTTTCTCAAGTAAAAGAGTTTTTTTCTTGCTACTAAGATGAGGTTTTAAGACAATTTTAAAACCCAGTTTATTCACTGCAATAGCTTCGCCATTACGATCAAAAATATTACCTCGAACTGGAGGAATAAGTTCAGTTTTAATCGTATTTTTATCTGATAAGCTATCATAATACTCATTTGATTGAACCGAAAGATAAAAAATTCTAACTAAAAGAGAGATCCAAATAAGAGTAAATATACCTAATACAAATTGTACTCTCATAAAAGACTCACAATAAGAAATTCTATTAAAATATAATATATTACATGTAAATCAATCATTGGAACCTCTAAAAGAAAAACATGCGATACTAAAAGAATTAAAAGATAATATCCCAAATAAACCAAGCTAATAAAAATAAATTTCAAGCATGATTTACAGATAATATTTTGTTTGAGATAAGGTAATAAGAATTGATATAAGAGTGTAAAATAAAAAAGTGTACTTAAAAATAGATATCCCTTTTCTGCCTCATAAATAATAAGCATGACAACAACAATAAAGAGCGATTTTATGTTATTTGACTCTCGTGCATCAACAAAAAGATAAAAAATCAATCCCAATAATGGTGGCAAGAGAAGATAGATACTACTCAAACTCTCATACAAGAGAAAGAGAGGTAAAACAATAATAGGGTTTATAGATATTTTATGAGAGAGACTTCGTTGCATACCGGAAAATATTTACATTTAATACAATCTGCCCAGATCTTATGTTCAGGGATAGATTCTTTAGATATCTCTTTAAAGCCTAAGGCTTCAAAAAAAGCTTGTTGATATGTTAAGACAAGAATCTCCTTAAGACCCAAATTAACACCTTCTTCATTAGCAAGTAAAATTAATTTTTTACCCACACCCTGTCCTCGTAAGTGTTCACTTACAATAAGAGAACGTACTTCTGCTAGTTTTGGAGTGTGTACATGTAAAGCATTAAAAGCTACTATTTTATCATCTTCCAAAGCAACCGTATAGGAACGAATATTTGTTGCTAATTCATCATCACTACGTACTAAAATAACACCACTGTGAATTTCAGGAGCCACTAAAGTTTGCATTTGAGCAATATCACTTAATCGTGCTTTTCGATAACTAATCTTCAAGATGTTCACTCTTAAATAGTGTATGGTAAATAAGTGATGTTAATTTAGATAAGCCACGTTTTTTGGTATTTGAGACCATTATTGCGTCAGGGAATTGACGACGAAGTGCACCTTGTTCTTTCTGATTTAATTTATCTATTTTAGTAAATATTTGTAAAATTTCTTGATCTGGAGTAATATTTTCTTCTAAAAACTGTAAAACTGAATGATCAATATCTAGATTGGGATGACGACAGTCAATAAGATGAATAAAGAGCTTAATTTCACGACGCTTTGAGATAAAGTCAGTAAGATTTTTCTCCCAATCAGACTTGATAGATTTTGATACTTTTGCATAGCCAAAACCTGGTAAATCAACAAACTTAGCCTCATTCTTATCGCCTGATTCACGGTCCATAAAGGTCACTCTAAAATAGTTAATCAAACGTGTTTTACCTGGTGTTGATGAGACTTTTGCCAAAGACTTACGATTTGTCAGCGCATTAAGCAATGAACTCTTTCCAACATTTGAGCGTGCCATAAAAGCAACTTCATTTTGATACTCATTAGCAGGAGTAAGTTTTACCGTGGGAGAGGAGGTCTCGAAGGATGCATCTACTATTTCAATCATTTTTATCTTCCAATTCAAAGATCATTATTACAGGTCTATTTTTCATACCTTGTGCAACTGCTGTACCTTTTAGCATATTAACAATCACTTCATTACCTACAATCTTCTTTTTTTCATTAAGTTGATTCAACTCAACATCACCACTAAACTTATACTCTTGTTTATCAGGAGAAAAAATTGCATTGTGTGCCTTGCCTTCATAGCTTGAATTATCCTCAGTTGTGATAAAAAAGCTAACATTTCCATCTGCTATATACGTTATAGGGTGACGATTCTCATCAATATGGATTGTTACTTGTGATGCCCTCATCACATCAGTCCCCTTAGTAATCGTAACATCACCACTAAAAATGGAAATACCACGTTTCTCATCTGCTTCAAAACTGTTGGCAGTAACCTTAAGTTCTTCACCTAAAAGAGATGTTATAAAAATAGATAGAAATAAAAAAAACAGTCTCATTTTTGCTCCAGATTATATGACCCACTAACAGTGTTAGCAAACATTATATTTTCTTTTGTATTAAATTTCAGCTTTTGACCTTTAAAATAGTTCTCTTTTGATGTCATAATAAATGTTCTCTGAGTAGTTATTAATGAAGCATTTATATCATACATCGCCTCATCAGATTGAAAGGTTATCCCATTATCTTGGGCATAAATAACATTTTCTTTTAGGTAAATCTTATCATTTTGATAACGCCCATAATCCGCATGCATCACTTCAATCTTCTCTTTTGAGGCATCTTTAAATGTTGCATCTATGACTTCATAACGATTCTCATAACGTTCTCCTCTTTCACCTTCTAAAATACTTTTCACACCCTCTTGGTTGACTTCATAAATCTCAAAATTTTTCAACTCTAATTGAGCAATCTCTTTATGATCAGGGAGGTTCACTTCCAAGGGCTTAAAAAAAATAAAAACCGATAACAGGAGAGCAATCACAATAATAAAAAAGAGATTTATATTCACTGTACTTTATATCCAAAAAGATAAAAATTCTTTTTTCTGATCGTTGAAGTTGATTATATCTTCAATCATCTCTCTCACAGCACCATCTCCACCATCTACAGATAAAACAACACTCACAATATCCTTAATATCCTCAACTCCATTAGCAGGAGTATAAGATTTTCCTACGAATTTTAGCATATTAAAATCATTCAAATCATCACCTATAGCTGCAATTTCATCAGAAGCTATATTTTGCTCAGTTGCTATAGATTTTAAAAGTGTCTCTTTATCTTTAATGCCTTGGTGCAATAATTTAATACCAAGTTCATCCGCACGACGCTTGACTATCTTGGATTCTCTGCCTGTAATAATAGCAACATGATGACCCATGCGAATCCATGTTGCAATGGCAAGTCCATCTTTAACATTAAAGCTCTTTGTTTCACTGCCATCACTAGCGTAAATAATTTTACCATCAGTCAAACAACCATCAACATCTAAAACAATGAGTTTAATCATAGAATTCCTTTAGTGCTGGGAACACCAACACGCTCATTAATAGTAATGCTACGACGAAGTGCTACTGCAAAAGCTTTAAAAGCCGCTTCAATAATATGATGTTTATTTTTGCCACGTTGCATTACGATATGCGCTGTAATACCAGCATTTAAAACAAGTGCTTTAAAAAATTCTTCAGTTAGTTCAGTATCAAAACTACCAACACTTCCCTCCACAGGCAGTTCAAAATAGAGTGAAGGACGATTACTCAAATCTAAATCACACGATACAGATGCCTCATCCATTACAATCACCGCATTGCCAAAACGTTCTACTTTTTCAATAGGATAAATAACTTTTTTTAAAAGCTGTCCAATAACAATACCAATATCTTCGACACTATGATGATCATCAATATGCGTATCACCTTTACATGTAACCTTTAAATCAATAAGTGCATGCTTAGAAAAACTCTCCAACATATGATCTAGAAAACCAACACCTGTTGCAATTGTGCTTTTTCCTTCGCCATAAAGTTCGAGTTCAACTTCAATATCAGTCTCTTTTGTCGTGCGTTGTATATGTTGCATATTACTCCCTTATAATAACTGCATAATTTAGTGCATTTTCATTTATAAAATCTTGTGCCTCTTCATAACTTTTAAAGCCATTCAAAAAGACCCTAAAGACACGGTTTTCACTTTTTTGTACATCTTTTATAACTGCTTTGTAGCCTTGTAAATTATTATATTTTTCTTGTGTATATAAGGCTCCTTCAAATTTTGAAAATGCACCAATTTGAACAGAAAAAGAGCCAAGTACTTTCTCTTTTACTCCATGCTGAAGTTTTTCAACTGAAGATATTGTCTTTTTGCCTTTTTGCTCAAATCCAATAATTTCAAGTTTAATAGGAGCCGTACCTGTTTTTATCATATCAATTTTTATTGCAGCTTCTTTAGAAAGATCAATGATACGTGTTTCAACAAAAGGACCTCTGTCATTAATACGAACAATAACAGCTCGTCCATTTGTTTTATTTGTAGCTCGTACAATAGTGTTCATAGGTAAGGTTTTATGCGCTGCTGTCATCTCATGCATATCATAGGTTTCACCGTTAGAGGTGAGTTTTCCATGAAAATTAGGTCCATACCAACTAGCGCGACCATGAAAAATTTCTCCAACATGAACAACACTAGGATAATAACGCTTTCCATGAATCGTATAGGGTCGCATAGTAGGATGAGAATAGTTTTTCTTATTAGGTTTTGTACTGGTTTCTTTACCTTTATGGATGTAACCCTCACGAGTTCGTGTACTACATCCACTGATAAGCAGTAGTATCAAAACAAGAAGAGTGACTCTAGTCATATACATGAAGTTTTTCACCTATTCTAATTATTGAACTTGCTAAATTATTATATTTTTTAAGCTCTGCTATCGTAATTTGGAAATTTTGAGCAATAGAACTTAGTGTATCACCTCGCCTAACAACATATAGAGCATCCGAAGTTAAAGGTGGTGTATTGGCAGGAATAATTAATTTCTGTTTCAAAGAGAGTCGACTACTTTTAAGACGATTAAAATCCATAATTTTCTTATACGAAATACGATATTTTTCACCTATTTTAGAGAGATTATCACCACTCTTAACCGTATGAATAATATAGATATTTTTCAAAGGCGTAGGCTTATAATACTGTTTAAAAGTGCTCAACTTATCATAAGGAATATAAATCGTATAGTTACTACCATAAGGAGGTATAAAATCATATTTCAAATGATGATTATATTTTATTAACTCTCGTGTAGGTAAATTCAACATTTTAGCTACACGACTTAAACGCTCACCACTTTGAATGGAGATAGGAACAATCAAGTAGGCATTAGAGCGATTAAGTAAAAACCCATACTGATTGCGAATAAGATAACGCTCATCACTTCCCATAATCGCTAAGGTTAAAATTTTACGAATGTATAATCTTGTCTCTTTAGGAATATAGGCTTTTTTTGGATCTAAAAGTTTTACAATATTATCACTTTTAGCTTTTCTAATAGCACGGTTTAATCGTCCTTCACCACAATTATATGCCATAGCCGCAAGATACCATTTACCAAAACGTTTATGCAGAGCATTTAAATAATCTGCTGCAGCCTGTGTTGATTTAAAAACATCACGTCTTTCATCTACATAACTATCTATTTTCAGTCCATACTCTTTCCCTGTAAGCGGCATAAATTGCCAAAGTCCTGAGGCTTTTTTCTTAGAATAGGCTTTTGTTGAAAAATTAGACTCTGCCATAGCTAAAAATAAAAATTCTGAGGGAATTCCCGACTTTGATAAGATATCTTTTATCATAGGAATATAGAGGTATGCTTTGTCCATAGATTTAAAAAAAACACGCTGTTTATGCGCTGTTTTATAACGCTTCATTGTGTCTATAAGAACTTTATCTCTTAAAAATGAGGCATCAATATCAAAACTATTTAAAATTCCACTATCTCGTTGATTGTTGGTATCAAAGGTCAAAGCGGCAAAAAGAGATTGAAAACAGAAAAGAAGTACAATAAACTGTTTCATTTTGCTACCTTTTTTAAAGTACCTCATTTTATCCAATTTTAGCTTTAAAATCTAAAAAGTGCCTTTGCGTTGGCACTACTAAGATGCTCTACTTCATCAAAAGGTAGCGATAAAATATCACTCATTTTTTCTACAACTAAGTGACAATAAAGGGGTTCATTCCGTGATCCACGGTGAGGATGGGGTGTCAAATAAGGTCCATCTGTTTCAATTAGTAATTTATTTTTAGGGATTTTAGGCAAAACATTTACTAGTTTTTTAGCATTTTTGAATGTAATCACTCCACCAATACCAAAATAAAAATTTTTATCTCCAAGACTCAATAGCTCTTCGTCAGCATTATAGCAGTGCAAGACACCTCCAACTTCATCAGCAGAGCTTTCAAGAAGAAGCTCTTTCGCATCCCTGCTTGCATCTCTAATGTGCACAATCAAGGGCTTTTTATAGTATTTTGCCAGCTCAATTTGCGCTTTAAAGACACGCCATTGCTCTTTTTTTTCACTCTCTTTTTCTTCTTGAGTCCCCTCTAGTCGATAGTAATCAAGTCCACACTCACCAACTGCAACACATTTTGGATGATGCATATACTTATTAAAATCTAAAGTATCAAACGAAAGCATATCGTAGGGATGAACTCCCACTGCAAAATAGATCTCTTCATACTGTTCACTCAGCATAACTGCCCTATCAAGTGTTTTAGGATCAGCCCCTGGAATAATATAGCGTGAGACCCCTTTCTCATTAGCTCTAAAAAGTACTTCATCTAAATCATCAGCATAACGCATATCATCAAGATGAATGTGAGTATCAATTATCATATTTTTCTTCTTTCGCTCTTTTAATTGCATTATTATATCAATCACTCTATAATATTAACTACTTAAAATGAAAAGAGAACATTATGAAAACACTATTTTTTCCTATTTTTATCACTTTTTTTCTTATCTTACATGTAAAAGCCGAGAATTATTCCACTACCAATATCCAATATCTATACGGTACAAACCTCAAGCATATTGCTAGTGACAATATTAGCGATGGACGTATGCAGACTATTACTTTTGAGCATTATGGCACATGGGATTATGGTAGTAATTTCTTTTTTGTTGATCTGACATCAGGTAATTTTGATTCAGCTAAAACATCAACACTTTATATGGAATACGCTCCAAACATCTCACTTTCAAAAATATCAGGAAAATCACTCTCTTTGGGTATTATTAAAGATATTCACCTCTCGGCCCAAATCAACCAAGGCGATAACTTTCGTGCTTTAATGTTTGGTGGTGGTGTTGATTTGAGTATTCTTGGCTTTAAGGTATTGAGTCTTGATTTTTACAGCAGAAAAGATGACTTCAATAAGCAAACATTTCACTCAACGGTAGTCTGGCACAGCTCTATCGTTTGGGGAACACGCTGGATTTTTGAAGGATTTTTGGATTATTATGGTGTTGATGAAGGTAGCATACTTTTAACACAGCCACGACTATTAGTTGATGCTTCTTTTATCAATACGAACTTAGCTACCTTACAAACAGGTGTCGAATTTTATATTTACGGCAACTATGGTACATCCAATGACTTTACAGGAACTGCGCCACAATTCATTTTTAAATGGATTTGGTAATTTTAGTTTTATAGCACATATCCGATATAAACATATAAACAACGAGGAATATTAATGAAAAATATTATAATAACTTTTTACGTTCTACTGCTTACAACAGTTCTAAATGCTCAAAACATTTACGTTAAAGCCATGTCGGCTACATATAAAAAGCAGTTTTATTCATTATCATATCAACTCAAAAACCATGGTTATAATAGTGTAGTTGTTTATAATGGGACACTCTATGATATGTTTGTTGGTCCTTTTCAGACAAAAAAACAGGCTAGAAAAGCACTCTATAGTATTAATACTAATCCAAATGCAGAACTCTTTATTGTATCGAGCCATGGTACATTTCAAGCCCTACACGAACCAACAGCGCAAGAGAAAAATACTCAACAAAAACTAGAGGCATCTCACATACACAAAGACTACTTTCTAGCTCTAGCAATAGGTATGACAAAAATGGATATTGCTACCGATAATATCAGTGGCAATATGGTTTTAAATTCAGATATTGATGATAGTGGTACAACATTTGGAATTGAAGGGGGATTGTATTTGAATGATGCGATATTCACCACCCTAAACTATCACTATCAATCCCTATCAGATGTTAATCTTAATAATATTTATATGACACTAAACTATCATTTTCTTAGAGACTATGCACTCTCTCCTTATATCGGGGTTTTAGGAGGTTATAGCGCATTATCATGGAGTACCTATCCTATTGATTCTATTGATAGCGATTCACTTGGTGGTGCTTTTATGGGTGGTGTGCAACTTGGTAGTGACCTTAGAATAAATCAAACGCTTTCTCTTTATCTGAATTACCAATATATACTTCTCAATCATGAGACCTCTTTAGTTAATGACACAGGTGAAAAAAAGATTACCCATCAATCTCAAAACAATCTCTATATTGGAATTAAGGTGAGTTTTTAACAATCATTTATTTAACATTAAATCATATTATAGTAGCTTAAACAGAGAAGGAAGATAAGATGAATACATTTTTAAAATCACTCCTACTTTTTATAATATTTACTTTTACTCTTAACGCTTATGAAGTTTTCAATAATGGATTTATAGCTATTGGAGCAAGTCCTGATGATACTAATGTGAGCCGTCATAAGGATTCTGTTAAGGCGGGAACAGGTTTGCTTGAACAACCTTGGTATGAGAAAGATGGAACATGGTATAAACTAACATATCGTGATTATGGTTTAAGTTTTGGTATTGGCATAGGGAATGATGCAGTTGATCCAAAAGTATATTCAGGTGATACTCGGGATAGTACAACTGACGTCAATATCACAACAGCATTAGCTTCAGGCTCGGGTATCGTTGAATCTTCAGGAACATATACTGTCTCTTCAAAAGCCATGAGAGTGACAAATGTTTATGAACTTGCTGAGGGAAAGTCATATCTTAAAATCACTTCGACTATCAAAAATATCTCAGGTGATACTGTTAATGAATTGAATGCTTGGACAGGTGTGCAAGATGATTACATTGCCGGTTCTGATAGACCTATGAAAGAGAAAGGAAATATTGTAGATGGAAATTTTACCATCATCCCAGATCAAACTACCCAAGCCAAAGCATTAAAAATATCAAGCAATGAACATGCCATCATATTTTACTCCACAAATAATATTAATATGTCTGTTACAGATTCAGGGCAGTATAGTTTTACTAAAGCAATGGAGAGAATTCCTGAAGAATCTCCTGTTACATCAATTGGTACTGACACAGCATATGCAATGAAAGTTCCCATTGGTACCTTAGAAAATGATGAGTCATATACCTTTACTTGGTTTTATGCCGCAGGGAGTATTGAAGATATTGCAGATATCATTGAAGATATTGCAGAGGCAGCAGAAGTGCATAAGGTTACAGATGAAGATATTGCAATTACATTTTCTGATGATGACTTCAAAGATGCTGGTAATCAAATCTATACTCATATTAAAATTTCACAACTACCGACACAAGGTTATCTGCAAGTCAATGATACTAATATCTCACAAGAGCATGTTATATCACAAGCTGACTATACAAATTTCGACTATATTCCTTATGCGAACAATTTTGGAGAGGATATCTTTCATTGGCAGGGATCTTTAGATAATGGTGTAAACTTTGATGCTAACTCAACAGTAAATATTACTATCACCCCTATCAACGATCTCCCAACTGACATTACCCTAAGTAATGATACCATGCTAGAAGGAGAACCTATCGGAACAACAGTAGGAACTCTCGGTGTTGAGGATAATGACACTCTTGATACGCATATTTTTGACTTTACATGTAACACCCCTGGGGTTGATGATGGTGATTTTGCTATTGTAGTTACTGCCTTGCAATTAGGTGTAGAAACTAATGCTACGATAAAGCCCACTTATGATATTTGTGTTCGTGTTACAGATGCTAATGGGAGTACTTATGATGAAGATATGACTATTAATATTGTTATTGATGGAAATGCCTTTGCCACAGAGATTGAAAAAACAACCGATGAAGATATTGCCTTCTCTTTTCTTTCAAATGATTTTAGAGACCTCAATGATGAAGTTTTTTCTCATATTAAAATTCTAAGCTTACCTGCGAATGGAGCACTTAAAGTTAATGATGTTAACGTCACTATCAATCAAATCATAACAAGTGCTGACTATACTAATCTAAGCTATTCTCCTAACTCCAACTACTTTGGTACAAACAATTTTAATTGGAAAGGCTCTGATGATGGTTCACTTTTCGATGTCAGTTCTACTGCTAATATTATTATTAATTCCATTAATGATTTACCTACCGATATAACCTTAACTAACGCAACGATACTAGAAGCTTCTCCCATAGGAACAACAATAGGTCTGCTTGATGTTGCTGATGAAGATAGTGCAGATACACATACATTCTCACTTACATGTAACACTCCAGCCACTGATGATGCTCAGTTTACAATTGTAGGTACTGAACTTAAAATCGGTTTTATTTCCGATGCTGCACTTGATACTTCTTATGATATTTGTGTTCGAGTTGCTGATACCCCTGGTGCCGTTTATGATGAAAATATGGTGATTACTATCGAACCTGATTGTAACAGAGATATAGACTCTAGTGATTTAGCCAATCTCGGTATCTATTTAAACTGTACACTTGATTCTGATAATGATGGTTTTACTCCTAATGATGGAGATTGTAACGATAATAATCGTGCCATCAATCCAAGTGCTACAGAAATACCCAATAATGGTATTGATGAAGATTGTAGTGGTGAGGATTTAGTTGTTGATGAAGATGGAGATGGTGTCACACCTATTGATGGTGATTGCGATGATAGTAATAGTGCCATACACCCTAATGCTATAGAAATTCCAAATAATGGTATTGATGAAGACTGTAGTGGTGAGGATTTGATTTCAGATGAAGATGGTGATGGTCTCACTCCTGCACAGGGTGACTGTGATGATACAAATGCTGCTATTCATCCTGGCGCGGTTGATATACCAAATAATGGCATTGATGAAGACTGTTCAGGAGAAGATACTACAGATAACAGTTTAATTGATCATGATGGAGATGGCTTTAGCCCTGCTAATGGTGACTGTAATGATAACAATCCAGATATTCATCCCAATGCTACAGAGATTCCAAATAATGGCATTGATGAAGACTGTTCAGGTTCTGATCTTAGAGATACCGATTTGATTGATGGCGATGGTGATGGTTTTACTCCTGCGCAAGGAGATTGTAACGATAACAATGCAGCTATTAACCCTTATGCAACAGAGATTCCGAACAATGGCATTGACGAAGACTGTTCAGGAGAAGATTTACTCGTTGATGAAGATGGCGATGGTTTTACCCCTGCAGATGGTGATTGCGATGATACTAACATAAACATCCATCCTGATGCTACAGAAATCCCAAATAATGGTATCGACGAAGACTGCTCTGGAGCTGATTTTACGGACGCTGATTTAATTGATGAAGATGGTGATGGCTTTAGCCCTGCTGATGGAGATTGTGATGATAGCAATAAGAGCATTCATCCTAATGCAACAGATATTGCTAATAATGGCATTGATGAAGATTGCTCGGGTTCTGATCTTGTTGATCCAAGTGCTATTGACGCAGATGGCGATGGTTTTACTCCTGCTGATGGTGATTGTGATGACACACGAAGTAATATCAATCCTGACGCTCAAGAAATTCCCAATAACGGTGTTGATGAAGACTGTAACAATAAAGATTTAATTGATTTTGATTATATCGACGCTGATGGTGATGGTTATAGCCCTGCTGATGGTGATTGTAATGATAAAGACCCAACGATACATCCAGCGGCTATTGAAATCCCCAATAATAAAATTGATGAAGACTGTTCAGGTATTGACTTCATTGATAAAGATGGGGATGGTTACAGTACTGAAGATGATTGTGATGATGGAGATATTACGATTCATCCTAATGCTACAGAGATACCTAATAATGGTATCGACGAAGACTGTTCGGGTTATGACCTGATTGATGACACTCTTATTGATGGTGATGGTGATGGCTTTACTCCTGCTGATGGTGATTGTAATGATGCTAATAGCGCTGTACATCCAAATGCTATCGATATTCCAGACAATGGCATTGATGAAGATTGTTCGGGAGAAGATGCGCCAAATCCTGGCTTAATTGATGGTGATGGCGATGGCTTCACTCCTGCTGATGGTGACTGTGATGATACAAATCCACTTATTTATCCCGGTGCAATAGAAATTCCAAACAATGATATCGATGAAGATTGTGATGAGTTTGACTATATTGATGAAACACTCATTGATGGTGATGGAGATGGCTTCACGCCTGCCGATGGTGACTGTAATGATAACAATCCTCATATCTATCCAGGAGCAGCAGATATTCCTAATAATGGTGTTGATGAAGATTGCTCAGGAGAAGATAGTATTGATAAAAGCCTTATTGATACAGATGGTGATGGTTTTACGCCAGCAGAGGGCGACTGTAATGATAACAATAGCGACTTTTATCCCAAGTCAATAGATTACTTAGATCCTCAAATCATCAATGAAATTCTTCCTCGCTTACCTCAAATGCGTAATATTTCACAAGTCAATACTACTGTCAAAGAGACCCAGACAGAAGCAAGTTTAATCGGTTTTCAAGACTTTATTAAGCTTTCGCAAGAGGAAAATATTGCACATTATACAATTGAAGAGGATACTCAAAGTGATTATAATATTACAAGCAATATTATGACAACAGCACTCACTGCCACAAGTGATGCTCTAGAAATCAATGCTCAACACAACAATACCAAGACTTCAAGCTCTATTTATAATAACGCTCTTATCACTGTT
>JAYEPE010000155.1:0-3089 GCA_034723735.1 Campylobacterota bacterium
ATGAGATAGAAAATGCTGTTTTAAAACTTTCCGATGAAGAGCTAGAAGAGAGTATTGATGAAGAGACCTTGCTTGATATTGTCAGTAACGATGAAGCATTAGAAAGCTTTACGGGCTTAGATGATTTGGATGAACAGAGTTTAAAAGTGGCAGTGGGAGAAGCAGAAGCATCTGATTTTGAGCTATCAGAGATTCCTGATGAAGATGATATAGATGTAAAACAAGATGATGAGATAGAGCCTGAAATAGTACAAGCAAATAGCAAGTCTGAAGGGGCAGAAGCATTAAAAGCTTTACTAAAAGCACTTGAAAATGAAGATGTTGCTAAATCTTTAAAAGGGATGAATATTACTATTAATATTTCATTTGGAGGTGATAATTGAATTTTGACACAGGAGCAGTTTTAGTACTTTCAGGACCAAGTGGTGCAGGGAAAAGTTCTATTATTAAGAAAATTGAAGATCATATAGGGTCATTTTATTTTTCAATTTCAACAACTACGCGTCCAATGCGCAAGGGTGAATCAGAGGGTGTTGAATATCACTTTGTCAGTGAAGAAGAGTTTAAAGAAGATATTGAAGATGAGCAGTTTTTAGAGTATGCCAAAGTGCATGGAAATTACTACGGAACATCTATCAAACCTGTGAAAAAAGCCTTAGAAGAGCGTAAGCTTGTTATTTTTGATATTGATGTTCAAGGACATACTTCTGTTCAGAGTCGTCTTGGTGATATTACGACTTCAGTTTTTGTTACAACTCCAACCTTATCTGAGTTGGAAAAACGTCTTTTTTCTCGTGCAACAGATGATGAAGATATTATCAAAAATCGGGTTAAAATGGCAAAACGTGAGATTCAACGTGTAAGTGAATTTGATTATTTACTTATTAATGATGATCTTGACCGTGCGGCAAAACATCTTATCCGTATTGCGAAAGCAGCACGTATGAAAATTCCTACTCAAAATATCAATGAATTTGTAAGAAAATGGGAAGAAGATAATATCTCTTTTACTTGCTAAGTAGCTTAAAAGCAAAGCATAGATATACTTTGCGACAAATTAAATATTAGGAAAAACTATGGGCATACCTGGTGGAACAGAACTACTAATTATCTTAGGAATTGTAGTATTACTTTTTGGTGGTAAAAAAATTCCAGAACTTGCAAAAGGTCTCGGTCAAGGAATTAAAAATTTTAAAAAATCTGTAAAAGATGATGAACCCGAAGAGATGGCTGCTACTGATGAACCAAAAAAAGTGGATACAGCACCTTCTGAGAGTGTAACTGAAGCACCTGCTGAAACTACAAAACAAGCATAATATTGAAACAACGTGTTGCCGCGCTCTTGCGCGAACGCTTTGAGCGTGATGTTGTCTTAGAAAAACCAAAAGATCGTTCTTTTGGTCATTTTGCTACCCCTATTGCCTTTTCACTTGCAAAAGAATTTCGTAAATCACCTATGATAATTGCTGAAGAGTTAGCTAGCTCATTTGGCGAAGTCGAGATATTTTCTGCTGTAGAATCTGTAAAGGGATATATCAATTTTAGACTTTCAGAGTCTTTTCTAAATGAATATGCACAGTGGGCATTAGATAATGAAAATGAATTTGGATGTGATAGTAAAGATCAAAAAATTCTTTTAGAGTTTGTGAGTGCTAATCCTACAGGTCCTTTACATATTGGACATGCTAGGGGTGCGGTGTATGGTGATACGCTTTTACGTTTAGGTCGTCATTTAGGTTATGATATTACGGCTGAGTATTATGTTAATGATGCAGGTAATCAGATTGATTTGCTTGGACTTTCAATTCAGCTTGAAGGGCGCGCTTGTATTTTAAGAGAAGATGTAGAGTGGCCTGAGAGTTTTTATCGTGGCGAATATATGAGTGATTTGGCTAAAGATGCTGCCAAAGAGTTTGGTATAGAAGTACTTACAGACACAAGCCGTCAACGCGAATTGGCTCTCTGGGCAAAAGATAAGGTGATGACAATCATTACTGATGATTTAGCTGATGCAAATATCCATTTTGATACCTTTGTAAGTGAAGCTTCTTTGTATGATGATTGGGAACGCGCATTAGAGAAGATGCATTCAGGTGTTTACAAAAAAGATGATAAAGTATGGATTCGCTCTTCGGATAAAACAGATGAAAAAGATCGTGTAGTTGTTCGTGAAGATGGCCGTCCTACCTATCTTGCAGGCGATATTGTCTATCATAATCAAAAATTTGAGCGTGGCTATGATCATTACATTAATATCTGGGGAGCAGACCATCATGGTTATATTCCTCGTGTAAACGCGGCAATCGAATTTTTAGGTTACGATTCAAATAAGCTTGAAACTCTTCTTTCTCAGATGGTTTCTCTTTTAAAAGACGGCGAACCTTACAAAATGAGTAAGCGTGCTGGAAATGTAATACTTATGAGTGATATAGTTGAAGAGATAGGAAGTGATGCACTGCGTTTTATTTTTGCTTCTAAAAAGTCTGATACTGCCTTAGAATTTGATGTGAATGAACTCAAAGCTGAAGATAGTTCAAACCCTATTTTTTATGTTAATTATGCCCATGCACGTATCCAAACAATACTCTCAAAAAGTGATATGGACTCAGAGACAATTAATAAAGCAAAACTACTAGCTCTTAATGAAGATGCTGATGCACTTCTTTTTGAAGCACTTCTTTTGCCTGAAGTTATCGAAGATGCCTTTGAATCACGACAGGTCCAAAAGTTACCAGAGTATCTAAAATCTCTTGCATCACGTCTTCATAAATTCTACTACGATTATCGCATTATTGGCGAAAAAGATGAAGCAAAACTCCTTAAACTTTTTATGCTTGTTGGTGTATCACTTCGTGTAGGACTATCACTAATGGGAATCACTGCTAAAGATAGAATGTGAGTTCAGCATAAAAAATGACACCTGCGTGTCATTTTGCTGAACGAAACCGAAGGTGATGTGCGAAGCACCACCGAAGGCTTTAAAATCAATAGTAACCTACGTGTCATTTTGCTGAACGAAACCGAAGGTGATGTGCGAAGCACCACCGAAGGCTTTAAAATCAATAGTAACCTGCTAAGCTCTAATTACC
>JAYEPE010000156.1:0-3078 GCA_034723735.1 Campylobacterota bacterium
CTCTATCGAAGATGCTTCAAAAAAGCTTGCTGAAGCCTCATATGACTTAGATAAATTCATGTCTGTTATAAAACGAATTAAAGAAAAATATCTTTAGAATTTAACTCTTTTTGAGAGATAGATTTTGTATCTGTTTTAAAGCCATCCTAAGTCATTCTTGCCTATAATTCCATCAATAAAACATATAGGAATAATCATGCGCGGTTATAAAGTTTTCTCCGGTACAGCTAGTAGAGAGTTTGCACAAGAAGTGTGTCAAACTTTGGATATACCTCTCTCTAAAGCTGAAATCAATAAATTCAGTGATGGTGAGATCAGTGTTAAAATCTCCGAGAGTGTTCGTGGACGTGATGTATTCATTGTCCAATCAACAGGTTCACCTTCGAATGATAATTTAATGGAACTTCTTATTATGACTGATGCACTTCGTCGATCATCTGCTAGTTCTATTACAGCCGTTGTCCCTTATTATGGTTATGCACGTCAAGATAGAAAAGCAGCACCACGCGTTCCTATTACAGCACGTCTTGTAGCTGATATGTATGAAACAGCAGGTATTGATCGTGTTATTACTATGGACCTACATGCAGGTCAAATTCAAGGATTTTTTGATATCCCTGTTGATAATCTCTATGGTGCTATCGTTTTTCAAGATTACATTAAAGCTAAAAACTTTACAAATCCTGTAATAGCTTCACCAGATATTGGTGGCGTTGCACGTGCTCGTTATTTTGCTAAACATCTAGGCTTAGAGATAGTTATTGTTGATAAGCGTCGTGAAAAAGCAAATGAATCAGAAGTTATGAATATCATCGGTGATGTTAAGGGTAAAGATGTCATTATGATTGATGATATGGTTGATACTGCTGGGACTATGGTAAAAGCCGCTGCCGCACTTAAAGCAAATGGGGTAGCATCTGTTATGGCATGTGCTACACATCCTGTCCTTAGTGGGAAAGCTTATGACAATCTAGATAAAGGGGCTTTAGATGAACTTATCACTACAAATACCCTTACATGTAAAGATCATAAGTGTATCAAAGTATTAACCGTAGCTCCACTTTTTGCTGAAGTAATTCGTCGTGTTTATCATAATGAGAGTGTTAATTCACTTTTTGCTTAGGATTACTATTTGAAAAATATTCGTAACTTTTCTATTATTGCTCATATTGACCATGGCAAAAGCACCTTGGCTGATCGTATTATTCAAGAGTGTGGTTCTGTCACTGAGCGTGAAATGGGCTCTCAAATGATGGATACGATGGATATCGAACAAGAGCGTGGGATTACTATTAAAGCACAAAGTGTGCGTCTTGATTATGTCAAAGATGGCGAGTATTATATTTTAAATCTTATCGACACTCCAGGTCATGTTGATTTTAGTTATGAGGTAAGTAAGTCTCTCGCTTCATCTGATGGAGCGCTTCTTATTGTTGATGCTGCTCAAGGAGTTGAGGCGCAGACAATTGCAAATGTTTATCTTGCACTAGATAATGATCTTGAACTGATTCCTGTTATAAACAAAATTGACCTACCAGCAGCAGACCCAGACAAAGTTGCAGAGGAGATAGAGACTTCTATTGGTATAGATGCAACCGATGCTTGTTTGGTTAGCGCAAAGAGTGGCATAGGTATTCATGAACTTATAGATGCCATAGTTGATAGAGTTCCAGCGCCTGTTGGAAATCCTGATGAAACTACAAAAGCTATTATCTATGACTCTTGGTTTGATCAGTACTTAGGAGCACTTGCCCTTGTTCGTGTCTTTGATGGTCAAGTCAAAAAAGGTCAAAATATAAAGCTTATGAGCAATGGCGAAGAGCATCAGATTCTTGATTTAATGTACCCTCATCCAATGAAAAAAATCCAAACCAATACTATAGAATGTGGTGAAATTGGAGTTGTTGTTCTTGGACTCAAAGAGGTGAGCGTTGTGAGTGTTGGTGATACCATCACTGATGCAAAAAACCCAACGAGCGAACCAGTAGGCAAATATGAACCTGCTAAACCATTTGTATTTGCTGGTATCTATCCTATAGATACAGATAAATTTGAAGATTTAAGAGATGCACTGAATAAACTAAAACTCAATGACAGCTCTCTCTCCTTTGAACCTGAAAGTTCTGTGGCACTTGGCTTTGGTTTTCGTGTTGGTTTTCTTGGAATGCTTCATATGGAAGTCGTAAAAGAGAGATTAGAGCGTGAATTTAATCTCGATCTTATTGCTTCAGCACCTTCTGTTGTATATGATGTTTATCTTACAAATGGGGATATGGTTGAAGTTCAAAATCCATCACAACTTCCTGAAATTCAAAAGATAGAAAGAATTGAAGAGCCCTATGTAAGAGCGACTGTAATCACACCTAGTGAATATCTTGGAAATATCATCACTCTTTTGGTAAGCAAAAGAGGCACTCAAACTAAAATGACTTATCTCAATGAAGATAGAGTTATGCTTGAGTATGAAGTGCCTATGAATGAAATAGTTATGGATTTTTATGATACTTTAAAATCAATCTCAAAAGGATATGCCTCATTTGATTATGATCCAATTGATTTTAAAGTTGGTGATCTTGTAAAACTTGATATAAAAGTAGCTGGTGAAGCTGTAGATGCTTTAAGTGTTGTTGTTCCTCGCACACAAGCTCTATCTCGTGGTCGTGTTTTAGTGAAAAATATGAAAGAACAAATTCCTCGCCAACTTTTTGAAGTAGCTGTTCAAGCGTCTCTTGGTTCACAAATCATTGCAAGAGAAACCGTAAAATCTATGGGTAAAAATGTTACTGCTAAATGTTATGGTGGTGATATTACCCGTAAGCGTAAACTGCTTGAAAAACAAAAAGCAGGTAAAAAACGCATGAAATCTATAGGAAAAGTACAACTGCCTCAAGAGGCGTTTATGTCTGTTCTTAAAATGGACTAATGCGCTGCTTAATGTGTGAAAAGTTTTCCTTTTTGCACATCTGTAAAACTTGTCAAAAAGAGCACCTAGCTCCAAAACTCTACATACGTAAAATATTAGGCTCAATTCCCGTATACTCTTTTTACAAATACAACGAAATTGAATCTCTACTTCTT
>JAYEPE010000157.1:0-932 GCA_034723735.1 Campylobacterota bacterium
CTATCTATTATCGGGCGACATTGTTAAGTGAGTGGAGTGAAGTCTCAGGATCATTCCACACCGCCCCCGACAAAGTGGCAGGTCAACTGAAATTCTTCGGTTTCGGAGACACAAAGCCACATATTGGTAAATGTTCTATTGATGTTTGTAAGCTTTGTGATGATGTTCATGATTATATACCTCATTGTGACGATTGTGATGATTGTGATGATACAAGTAAATTGAACATTATTGCAGGCGCAATGAACGCTTATTCAGCAGGCTCGCGAGAGGCAGCCTTCGTCATTCACACGGGGGATATTGTTCAAGATGGAGGAATCAAACCCGAAAAATCTTTTGACCCTCTTAGGGACTTTGCAGTCAGGGATATGTGGAGGGATTATTTCTTCAATGTTGACGGAGTGAAAAATTTATTAAAACGCAAAGGCATCTTTACAACTCCCGGGAATCACGATTTTTACACCCCTGATGAGAGTAAGGTTAGTACATACAATTACTGGAAACATTTCCCCTATCACGAGTACGATGGCCGTGTAACTGAGGATTCGCATTCCCTTTGGAATATGTATTATAAATTTGACTGGGGACCTGCCGAGTTTTACTCTTTGAACACATACCCTATGGATGGCTATTGTGGACATTCAACATCACTGGAACATACTGGTGAGCAGATAAGATGGTTCGAATCGAATTTGGCGAAAAATTCAGATAGGCAGTGGAAGATCGTGTTTCTGCATGTACCCGCCTATTCGCCGGAATGCAATCAAGGTCAGCTGCAGAATTATTGGAAACCGCTTTTCGAGAAGTACGGTGTCGATTTGGTTTTACAAGGGCATGAACATTATTATAGCCGAATAACCAAGCCGGGACCGTTCGGCAATCCAAACGGTATTCCCTATCTTGTTTTAGGGGGTGGCGGAGCCGAATTGTCA
>JAYEPE010000157.1:942-3078 GCA_034723735.1 Campylobacterota bacterium
GAAGGCTGATGACGCCAAAGAGTATGAAAAGGTAGTCAAAAAACACCACTACGGATACTTTGAGATCAACGGCGATGTTCTAAGAACAAAAATCCTTGATATTCATTCCCAGGAGTTTGACACATTCACATTGGATAAAACTCCCGTAGCCAATTTCGAAGTAAATCAAACAGACGGCATCTGTCAATTCAAGAGTTTATCCACCGGTAATATTAAAGAGTTGGAGTGGCAATTCCTCTCGAATGGAACCAGTTCGAGCGAACAGGATATAGACAAGTCGTGTGAAGATGTAGCTCCCGGTGTTATTAGACTTACGGCGAAAAGCATCTTTCACTCCAATACGGCTACAATCTTAACAAATTCGCCTAAAATCCTGAATGTCAGCTTCAGTGCCAATATAACCACAGGTCCAATAGGCACTGTCGTTCGGTTTACCCCTGTTGATCCGGTTGACTGGGAAAAAGATACGTGGAGAGTGGGTGGTAGTGTTGGTTCAGGTGGTGATCTGTTCGATAATATAAATCATGAGGGTTTCAACTATACCTTTACAACGAACGGCAAATTCAGGGTGGCGCGGGAAGTAAAGGATAATGCAGGTCATAAGACTCATATTGCGATTGAAGAGTTCATATGCATCGAACCCTATAGCCGGTTTACATTTCTCCCTCAGGATGGCAAAGTGAATGAGGAAATTAGTTTTTACAATGAGTCTGTAGGCGATGGATTGACCTATGAATGGGACTTTGGCGATGGCGTCAGAACATCAACCGATCCACATCCAACCCACACTTATTTAGATGCCGGAACCTACACTGTTGAGCTCCACATCACCGATAAAGATGGATTGACGGATAGTTACCTGCGCAAAATTACTATCGTGGAGTGATTATATGCAAAAACTCTTTTCAGAGAGAAGAAGATAAGAATATGAACAGAACGGTCAAATTTAAGAAACTAATCTTTGAAAAGGAAATTTTTGCATATAATCACATTGGTTTGAGAGAACAAAGATTGCTTAATTTAGAAAACTTTGCAGGATACTAGGCCATATTTGGTATTGGTGGAGAATATTTACTGGAAATGTAGCAAGGTGATATGCCTTATTATAAGTGCTTTATTATACTTTTTTGGGTTTATTTAACCTACAAACCTTGCTACATTTTATTAGAAAATCAGGTGTACTTATGTACAATCCAATAACTTAAAATTGTTGATAAATGAATTATTTATGATGTTTATGTTGAGATATCGAAGGGTTCAGAAGAGGTTTTATTCCCCTGTTCTTTGGGATCAGAATCTCCTTGTGTAGAGCCATATGACTCTTTACCTAAAACCTCTTCTTGTGCTTCACGGGCTAGTTGTTGTTGGGCTTTCATCATCATAACCATAGCCGAAGATGCCACAGCCATATCTTGTCCACTAGGGTCAGCAGGGGCTAGGGCTGAGGCAATAACAGCTTGAGCATTTGCAATGGTTTCTTGTGGAGTTGAACCTGTTTGAAATGAGATTGATACTTCTCCACCGATGGCATACATCTTACCATCAGGACCTAGTTGATAGGTAAAAGTTGCAGCACCAGTTGAAGCACCACCGCTTTGGTGTGCAGATTCATGAGCGCGAACTTCTGCATCTCTGGCTTGAAGGTCTGAAACTAAGCGTTTTTCATCTTCACTTAGTTCATCACTAGAGTTAGATTTTTTTAGTTTTTTTTTCTCCTCTTCAAATGCTTTTTTTTCATCAGATGTTTTATTTTTTCTAAGAGGGTCATCTTCATAAACTAACACTTCTTCATCATTGAGTTTAATAGAATAGTTTGAACCGATGTTATACAGAGTGTTTAATCCAATTTCCATAATATTAATTATACATCTGTGTAAATTAAATTTTGCTATGATTTCATAATTAAACATAGATAGGTATAAAATGAAATTTGAATTAAAAGATGATTATATAGAGTTGTTCAAACTCTTAAAAGTTATGGATTTGGTAGATAGCGGAGCTCATGCTAAGATGCTTATTGCTGATGGCTATGTAAAAAGAAACTCTGAAGTAGAGATTAGAAAAAGAGCAAAGATAGTAAAGGGTGATGTTATTGAGATAGCTGAGGCTGTTGTAGAGGTTGTATAATGAAAATAA
>JAYEPE010000158.1:0-3075 GCA_034723735.1 Campylobacterota bacterium
GATGAAAATCCACAGCAGTGTCCAAAATGTGCCTCTAAAAACCTTACTCAAGACCCTGATGTTTTAGATACTTGGTTCTCATCAGCTCTATGGCCTTTTTCAACGCTCGGCTGGGGTAATGATGGCAACGAATCAGGAAAACATACTCCAAATGACTTAGCAGAATTTTATCCAAATAGCTTAATGATTACAGGCTTCGATATTCTTTTCTTTTGGGTAGCTCGTATGATGATGATGGGAGAGACTTTTAAAGGAGAATTACCTTTTAAAGATATCTATCTTCATGCCCTAGTTCGTGATGAAAATGGTCAAAAAATGAGTAAGTCAAAAGGGAACGTAATTGATCCTCTTGATATTGTAGAGCAACATAGCGCAGATGCACTTCGTTTTACTCTCGCTGTTCTTGCAGCGCAAGGGCGTGATATTCGTCTGAGTAACGATAAACTAGAGCAGAGTCGTAACTTTACAAATAAACTTTTTAATGCTGCAAAATTTCTTCAGATGAATGAAGCGCAATTTCCTGATATGAAAAGTTTTTGCGTAGAGACACCACTTGGTAAATATATGATGTCACGTATGAACCTTGCTACTTTAGAAGTTCGTGAAGCAATTGAGTCATATAGATTTAATGACGCAGCAACGGTTATGTACCGCTTTTTATGGAATGAGTTTTGTGGCTGGGGGATTGAATTATCAAAAGCTTCAAAAGAGTCTATCATTGAACTTGGTGCTATTTTTAAAGAGTCTATGAAACTACTTCACCCTTTTATGCCGTTTATTACAGAACATCTTTATCATGAACTCTCAGGAACAAGTTTAGAATCTGGTAATTCAATCATGGTTATGCCTTACCCTCATAAAACAAAACAGCGCAAAAAAGAGGAGGCTCTTTTTGGTGTGATAATGGACGCGATTGTCACAATTCGTCGTGCTAAAACACTTGTAGATATGGCAAATCAGAAAATTGAACTCGCTTACGTAAAAGCTGAAGGAATTGATGAGACATTAGCCAAAGCATTTATTGAACGTCTGGCTAAAGTGACTGAAATTAAATTCACATCTGAAAAAATTGCTGATGCGGTTAGTGATATTGGAGAGCAAGTAGAGGTGTATATCCCAACAGATTCTATAGACCTGACTCCTATCATCACACGTTTACAAAAACAACAAGAAAAGATTCAAAAAGAGATAGGTAAACTTAGTGGTATGCTTAATAATGAACGCTTTGTTGCAAATGCTCCAGAGGATGTTATCACGAAAAACAGAACTGACCTTGCCGAGGCAGAAAATAAAATCAAACTTATTCAAGAGCAACTCAAAACGCTCCAAGGAAACTAATTGTTAAAAAAATTTCACTTTACCTCTAACGCAAAAAATGACATCCTCTCAGGACTTGTTGTTGCTGTAGCGCTTGTCCCTGAGGCAATTGCATTTTCATTTATCGCAGGTGTTAGCCCTATTGTTGGGCTTTATGCTGCTTTTATTTTAGGTCTTGTGACTGCTATTATCGGTGGTAAACCTGGGATGATTAGTGGTGCTACTGGCGCTGTTGCTATTGTTTTTGTAGGTCTTGGTCTTAAAGTCGGCGAGATGTTAAGTGCTCAAGGATTAAGCAGCAGTGAACTCTCTATTGCGATTTTACAGTATATCTTACTCGCTACACTCATTGCAGGGACTTTTCAAATTGCTGTAGGGCTTTTAAAACTTGGTAAATTTATTCGTCTTGTACCTCAACCTGCTATTTATGGTTTTGTTAATGGTTTGGCAATTGTTATTGCTACCTCTCAATTTGCTTTTTTTGATGGACAAGGGTGGCAAATTTACGCCTTAGTTATTGCTACTATGGCTATTATGTTCTTTTTGCCAAAGTTTTCAAAAGCTATTCCTGCTGGTCTTGTTGCTATTGTACTAATTACACTTTTTGTCTATCTGACAGGCATGAACACTCTGCTTATTGGTGAACTTGCCGATTTATCAGCTTTTAAAGGGCAACTTCCTAGTTTTCATATCCCTGATGGTGTTTGGAACATGGATGCTTTTATATTGGTACTTCCATACGCAATTATTGTAGGACTTGTTGGCATTATTGAATCACTCCTTACTCTTTCTGTTTTGGATGAAATGAGTGATTCACGTGGGTCTGCAAATCAAGAGTGTGTAGCCCAAGGTGTAGGAAATATCTGCTGTGGCTCTTTTGGTGCGATGGCGGGTTGTGCGATGATTGGACAATCAATCATCAACTATACTTCAGGTGGCTTAGGTCGTCTCTCTTCTCTTGTTGCAGCAGTTGGACTTCTTGTCTTAGTGGTTTCACTCACCGATATATTAAATGTTATCCCTGTTGGTGTTCTTATCGGGATTATGTTTATGGTAAGTATCGGTACCTTTGCATGGAGTAGTTTCTCTCATCTACGCCATATGCCTCGTAGTGATGCTTTTGTTATGCTAAGTGTTACGATTATTACACTCCTTGCGGATTTAGCCATTGCGGTTATTTCTGGTGTTATTATCTCCGCTCTTGTCTTTGCTTGGAAACATGCTCGAATTTATGCTCGTACTCATATAGAAAAAGATGGCACAAAAGTATATGACCTAGATGGACCTCTTTTCTTTGGTTCAACTGCCTCTTTTGCAGAGTGTTTTGATATCAAAAATGATCCTGAAAAAGTTGTTATAGATTTTAAAGATGCACGTGTCATGGATTCATCAGGTGTTGAAGCAATTGATGCCATTACTAAAAAATATGAAGATGCAAATAAAAACTTACAACTGCGCCATCTAAGCAAAGACTGCAAAGCCATCTTAACACTCGCTGGTCCACACTGTACTTATGAAGAAAATGATCCTAATTATAAAGTAGCATATAACTATTAAGGAAAAATGATGGCATTTATAGAAGTAGATGATGAGAATTTTAATGAAATCATGGAAGAAGAATTTTCAAAGAAAAATATAGTTCTTTTGAAATTTGGCTCAGAATACTGTGACCCATGTCAAGCTCTTGAATTTGAGCTAGAAGAGCTTGATGAGAGCTCTGAAAATATCTCAATCTTAATGATTGAGTGTGATAATGCC
>JAYEPE010000159.1:0-3060 GCA_034723735.1 Campylobacterota bacterium
ATCAACGCACCATTCAAGCACTCAATGATGCAGGAGAACTCGCTTCATCTAAGGCAAATCTTGTAGCTTTTCGCGCAGAAGCTTATTGGAAACTAAAACAGTATGAGAGTGCCTTGGGTACATTAGAGCGTGGGTATCAGCGTTTTAACAGTGACGCCTCTTTTATGAAACAGAAGTTTTTTTATCTTGTGCAACTTTCGCTTTTTCAAGAAGCACTCGAAGCTTCAAAAATATATCTAGGTTCGGGTGTGAGTGTTGATTCTCAAACTTATCTAGCTTTTGCGACAACACTACGCAATAGTGGAGAAGTAGAAAAAGCAATCTTAATGCTAGAAGAAGGACGTTTGAAATTCAAGTCTGAGCCAAAACTTACTGTACTTTTAGCCCACCTCTATGTTGACCAAGGCAAGCTTTTTACAGCCGCAAATCTTTTTGAAAATGCTAGTTATTATGATAGAGATTTTACAAAAGAGTCCTCAGAACTGTACCGTCGCTCAAAAGCCTTTGTTCATGCTCTATATCTCAATTCACAAGTTTTAAATCAAGAAGAGAAGCTAAAACAGCGTCTTGCAATTTATGTAGAATTTGGCGAATATACTCGTGCCATCGCCATGCATCCATCATTAGAGCGTAGTAATCTTTTAGAAAATGAAGATATCCGTTACGCGCTTGCTTATACCTACTATATGAATGCTCAGTATGATGAGAGTGAAGTCTTACTAAAAACCTTAACAAAACCTGATCTCTTTTCCAAAGGCATAACGCTACGAAACAACATGGAAAAATGCCGTGCTAATCGTTGGGACTGTATCTAAGTGCACTATAGACTTCTCTTACTACTCTTACATGTAACGCTTTTATCTGCACCCTTACATGTAGATAGTGAGACTGCCTTTATGTGGCAAGATATCCCTGAAAACAGAGGAACACTCTACACTTGGGATGAAGCCAAAACTTATTGCGAAGAGCTAGACCTTGAAGATTATGAAGATTGGTGGCTCCCTAGCGAAGCAGAACTTGTCACTATCATTGATTCCACTCGCCCTAGAGCTCGTAAGATACAAAAAGGTTTTATCTACTACAAAGCCAAGCCTTATTGGACTGCAAGCACCTACTCATGGAATGCTCCTGATGCTTGGGTTGTCTCTTTTGATACAGCTACTTCATATTCTGAAGATAAGAGAAAAGCCTTACATGTAAGATGTGTGAGGTGTAATGATTTTAAGGTCTGTTTGGAGAAGTTTTATTCTCGGTTTTAGTGAGGAGCCAATGGAAGAGTGTTCCTTGCTTTGTATGTGGTGGGAGTCTAAATAAAGTGTATCAGGGCAGATGTCTTGTTCATGTGACCAAGTGACAGTTCCATATTCTACAAAAGCTTGTTTGAAATAATTTATATCTTTAAATTCTTTAAATACGCCAAAGTCTAACTTATATTGATGACCCTAACTTTTACATAATTATCCATTTAAGTTTTGAGATAAAGTTATAGTTATAACCCGACTCCTTTTCTCCGACCCCTTTTTCTCAGGGGTGTTACTTGCAAAATTTTCACTATAAAATGTTATAATACTATACAAATAGAAGAGGAGTGTGTAATGTCTACTATGCAAGAAAGAGCTAAGCGTAGAAGAGTAAAAGCAACTTTACAAAAGGTAGATTTACATTCTCAAGAACATCATAGTTTTCATACTCACTTGAAACCAAAAGATGCATGGGAACTCTTAGCAAAACTCTCTAAAGAAGCTTGGATTGAAAAAACAGGTGCTATTGCTGACAATAGAGTTGATAAGTCTATTGTTAGATTTATCAATACGAAGCAAAAAATTTAAACCATGTATCTGACGCAAGACTATAAGGATATCATAGAACTTTTCGATAAACATGATGTCAAGTTCCTTATCGCTGGTGCCTATGCTATGTCAAAAGTTGGTTATTCCAGAAGTACTTACGATATAGACTTATGGATAGAAAAAACAGAACAAAATGCTATAAATATTTTCCATGCACTTACTGAATTTGGAGTCCCTTTTAAAATTGATCCTAATGATTTTTTAGCTCCTAATAGTGTGTTGCAAATTGGGATAGAACCTAATCGAATAGACATACTTACAGATATAGATGGACTCACTTTTGCAGAAGCATGGAAAAATAGACAACGTGTTGCGTTTGATGAACTTCGTGCATATAGCTTAGAGATTCATGACATCATAAAAAATAAGACAGCATCTAACAGACCAAAAGACAAACTAGATTTAGTGCAACTCAAAGAACTTGCAAAATTAATTTAGCATAAGCCACTAAAAACAATTTTTAATTTTAATTTTTTACAATAGGCATCATTTGAAAATACACCCCAATGGGTGAATCTCCACTTTTGCATAAGATTTGGCAAGGCTGAGGCAACTGAAAAAGTGGAGATTCATTCACAGGGGTGTTGCTCTTGTTTGGAGAGGTTTTATTCTCGGTTTGAGTAAAAAGTCAATGGAAGAATGTTCCTTGCTTTATATGTGTTGGGAGTCTAAATAAAGTGTATCAGGGCAGATGTCTTGTTCATGTGGCCAAGTGACAGTTCCATATTCTACAAAAGCTTGTTTGAAATAATTTATATCTTTAAATTCTTTAAATACGCCAAAGTCTAACAAATTACTACAATCATATACAGCCTGTTCTTCATTTTTGAAGGTAAGTATTAATTTGTAATCATCTGTGGGAATGACTTTTTTAACTCGAGGGTTCATTATCTTAAAGGCTCAATTTTATAAGGTTTTTGCCCGTCAAGTGCTAACTTCCAATCAGCCATTAATTCATCTTGATGCAATTCAACCCAAGCAGTTAAAAGTTTCATTTTAGATTTTGGAATTTTCCCTTCTAAAATTTCTCCATTTGGGATCTCAATAATAACTTCATCATCTTGATATATTGCATGAATATGTGGCTTATGGTGTTGATTGTTGTCTTTATAATACATATAAATTATGATTCCATAAAACATTGACAATGAAGGCATTTTATCCCTTTAGATATTTATACCCAATTATAGCATATAGGTTTTTAGGCTTT
>JAYEPE010000160.1:0-3055 GCA_034723735.1 Campylobacterota bacterium
CATCGGTTTAATAAAAACACTCTTTTTTTCTTGTAAAAAATCTTCAGCTAAATCATCAAGATACCAAAAACCCAAAGAGGCGATATCTTTAACAAAGCTGTCACTCTCACTCGCCTCTACCTCTTTGCTAATACGTTCAAAAGCATCATTATCTAGAGAATAAAAAGCGGGAACAAGATGAAGAACTTCACACTCTTCACCTACTGTTCTTTGCGACTCAGTAATAAATGCTTTAATCTCTTCAATCTCATCATCAAAGAGTGAGATACGAAATGGATTCTCCCTAGAGGGAATAAAAATATCGAAAATATCCCCACGAAAAGAGACTTCACCCTCAACCTGAACAATATCAACAAAGGTGTATCCCCACTGCAAGATCTGTTCTTTAAAAGATTTCAAATCAATTTTAGAACCAAATTCTATATCAATTCCCTGCAATAATTCTGCTTTGGGAAGAGGAAAAAGTAAAGTTTTCAAAGGAGAAATCACTAAAGGTTTTGAGCTAAGAGCATAATAGTGACGTAAAGCATCAAAAAGTTGGGAGAGCTCTTCACGATAAGAGCGAAGATCATCAAGATAATGTGCGCGTAAATCAGGGAAAACAACAACATCACGCTCAAAATAATTAGCCACATCTTTGAGTTGGCTCGCCTCTTTCGCATCTTCACAGATAAGGATATCTAAGCTCTTTTTAGTATCATTTTTGAGATACTCATAACATCTACTTTGAATCAAATATACTCTCTTTTATTATTTTTTTTTTGCGAAGATATCGCAGATATCAAAGATTGCCAAGGCACTTGTTTCTCTTTAAGAAAGATTTTTTGATACTCTTTTATATCCCACTTTATAAACCAATAAGGGTTTAGTGCTTTTTGAATATAACGCACTTCATAATGAAGATGAGGACCACTACTCAAGCCACTATTACCCGTATATCCTATCAAATCACCTTTTTTTATATAGGTTCCTGATTTGACACTCACTTTATTTAGATGGGCAAAATAGGTTCGAAATCCATAATTATGGCTGAGAATAATAAGATATCCATAACCGCTACGTTTATGATACCCTGCATACTCAACAACCGCATCAGCCGTTGCATACACAGGTGTTTTCATGGCAGCCTTCATATCTGTCCCACGATGAAACTCTCGTTTTTTCGTTTTAGGATGGATACGATACCCGAATTTACTTGTAATACCCTTATACTCAATTGGTGAACCACTAGGTATGTAGCGCATCAAAGATGCTATTTGCTCAGAAGTAAGTTCTGCTTGAACGATACGTTCATCAAGTGCCACATCTTCCGAGGGAATAATTCCCATAAGCATCTCTATCTGATTCATTCTTGTATTGGCTTCTTCAAAATCTTGCTCTTTCTCAAAAAGGTCTTGTTGAGTTTGCACAACCGTTTCATAAAGATCATTTTGAGTCTGCTCCATCTTCACATATTCACTACGACTAATATTTAATGATTCACTCAAATAAACAATAAGAAAAAAGATAGCGGAGAGAAAAAATAAAATTAAAAAAAGTCCTAAATACAGTAGTTTTTTAAGACTCCCATCAACTTCATAATGACGTGGAGGATATTTCTCACCATGAATAGAAACCGTAATTTTTTTTGCCACTACAACACTTTTTTTATGGTATTATAGCGTTAAAAAGGTTTCTGCAACACTAAACGAGCCAAAAACAAGATAGTTTCTATCATCCTTACATGTAAGAAATTTTTGATGCGCTATAGACTCCTCATCAAGAACACGTTCAAGTGCTTTTACATCTTCAGCACGTATTGAAACAATCTCAATAATCTCAACACATTCAATAATAGGCTTTAAGATTTTTACAATTTCTCTGTAATCCTTATCAGCATAACTATTATAGATAAGATGAATTTTTTTCCCTTCAAAATGTTTCGCAATAGCTTTAGCGGCTAGAACATTATGTCCAACATCTAAGGTTATATTTTCAGCTATTTTACTAAGTCTTCCAAAGAGCGTGGCATTTTTAAAACTCTCTGTTTCATAGCTTACATGTAAGAGTTTTAATGCACTCATGACACTTAACATATTTTCTTGCATATACTGAGGAAGTTCTGGAAAATTAGAGACAATTTCTAAATCATTATCATCTAGCAAATCACTTACATAAAAAGTCTCAGCTTTTTTCTCATTTGCAATATCCTCAAAGATAGTATAGACTTCATCATGTTCTTGCTTAGCTATTAAAGCCCTTTTATCCATAGAATTCATTTTTGTTGTAGCAACACTTTTAATATCATTTCCTAAAAATGCTTGATGGTCACTATCGATAGGTGTAAAAATAGATAAAACCTTATCAAAGACATTTGTAGCATCATATTCACCCCCTAAACCAGCTTCTAACACAAGATACTCACACTCTTCAAAACAGAGCATCGCCAAGAGTGTTGTATATTCAAAATAACTCAACTCATCTGCATGAGATTGTCCTAAGATTAAAAAAAGCTTTTCATGATTTTTCTCTAAAACTTCATCATCAACATCACACCCATTTATCCATATCCGTTCATTAAAATTTAAAATATGTGGAGAAGTATAATGCCCTACATGTAAGTTCTTTACATGTAAAGCATGCGCCAAGTAGCGCCCTGTAGAACCCTTAGCATTAGTCCCAACAATATGAATAATCTGAGGAATTTTAAAATAGCTTTTCACTGCATCATAAACACGAGGCATCCGCCCATAATCAATCACATCATAATAAAGCGGCTTATTCCCCAAAAAGTCTTTTAAAGGGGTCGGGTTATAACTATAACTCATTTTTTTAACGATTTTACTAATACTTGCTTGAGTTAAACCTAGAAGTTTTGCAATTTGTGTCTGTGTGTACTCTTCTTTATATGCTGTAAATATTGCCTTATCTCTATTTTTTTCTTTTTTAAAGATAGCTTTTAGTTTTTTAGAATCATTTTTTTTATCTTTAATAGAAGTAACAAGAAGATGTGAACTTTTTTTGATTTCAGATAAGATACTATCATCTACAGGTATATCAAAAAACTCCTCTCTAT
>JAYEPE010000161.1:0-3029 GCA_034723735.1 Campylobacterota bacterium
ATTCCGCCTACATGTAAGAGTGGAATATGTAAGAGATAGAAGAAGAAAGGAACCCGTCCAAAGTCTCTAAGCGGATACGACCACTTTCCTAAAGGTCTATCTAATACTCCCATAAGTACCATTGCTGAACCTAGCAAAAAGAGAAGATATAGAAGTGAAGGTGGGTATTTTGTAAAGTTTAAAAAGCTCATTATTGTAAATTCTACTGTTGGATATTCTACCCAGAGGGAAGCATCACCATAAAAATTACCCCATCGTAATGCAAAACCTACAACAAGAAAACTTGCTCCTACCAATAAAAATACTTTTCTTCTATCAACTCTAGCCATTTTAGTAACAGGACCAAAAAGATATCCCAAAGCCATAACTCCAATCCAAGGAACTAAAGGATAGATAATTCGTACTTCAATGCCAGCAAGAGTGATAGTATCTGGTACAAAAGCAAGATTCCAGAGATAAGCATATTCTCCAAAAACTTGAGGTTCTATGCCATCAAAGGCATTGTGCCCCAAAAGTAAAAAAGCTACAAGCAATATAATTGCATATCGTGGAAGATAAATTATAGCTGCCATTGCAATCATAGCAATACCAATAGCAAAAAGTACAGCAATTTTTGGTTGATAATAAAAATCAGAGGAAAATGTCCAGAAAAACCCTACTATCGTCAACTCTAAAAAGATAAGCCATATTCCACGTGTAAAAGCTAGGTATGCAAGTTCAGACTTTGTTCGTCTAGCGGAAGCAAAAAAGAGACCAATACCTGCTAAAAATATAAAAGTAGGAGCAGCAAAGTGAGTAATCCAACGTGTAAAAAAGACCTCTAAGTTTGTTAAATCAAGATCAGTAGGTGCAAAATAGACAAAACCTAAGGCAAAAAAATCACGAGAATGATCAAGTGCCATTATGACCATAGTAAGTCCACGAAGCACATCAAGTGCTTCAAAGCGTTCTCTTTTCTTTGTTTCGATTAGAGACTCTTTTTTGGAAACTCTTTTAGGAGTGTTTTTATAACTTCATTAATATACTCAGTGCGCTCTTTTGGTGTATCAAGAGTTTTTAATTGATCTTTAGCATTCATACGATAGACAATATTATTATCTCTTGGATTAATCATATCAACAATTAACTGTCCCTCATCATAGTTATAGGTGTGTGTTGTTGGCATCATCATGCCACCATAACGATAAGGATACATTCCCATAGACTGATAACTGGTAACTACTTGAGTTTTGTTTTTCACATTAATGTGATAATAAACCAAAAAGTTAGCCTCTTTTTGTGAAACAGCTTTATACCCTTTTGCAGTTAATTCATGTGTGATAGCCGCATCAATACGCTTGATAGTAAGGGTGTCTTTGTACGTAGTGCTATTATGAATAATATGAAACTGTTTCAAAGTTTTCATATCAAAAGAGGTATCATAATCACTACTGACACGCAGTGTAGAACAGCCATTAAAAAGTAAGGCTATAAGTATTAAAAGCATGATATTTTTTTTCATTTTTTCTCCTATTTTATCAACTATTTATTTTCTTACCTGCAAAAATAGCAGGACCATAAAGAGCTGTTTGTTGATTTAATATAATTTTGACAGGAATATCTTGTAAGATTTCTCTCATTCGTCCTTTATTACAAAAACTATCCATAAAGCTTGAATTTTTAAACTGTTGGAGATTTTTTGGTGCTATACCACCGCCGATATAAACACCTGCAGTTGCCATAATTTTAAGTGCATGATTTCCAGCTTCTGCACCAAAAAGATGTATAAAGAGCTTAAAAGTCTCGTTACATGTAAGACAGCTATTATTTGCGGCTGCTTTGGAAATAGCGGCTGCTTTATCGCCACTATTTATCTCTTTAGCTAACCATTTGGGAGTCTCTACTTTGTGATATTCACAGAAAAAATCATAGATATTTTCTATCCCCATGCCAGAAACAAGACGTTCCCAACTAACATGAGACTCTTTTGCGTAACGTTTTTTCAAAAATCCAAGGAGTGCAATTTCTAACTCTGAATGAGGTGAAAAATCACTATGTCCACCCTCAGAAGCAAAAGGATGCAACTCTTCACCACTACAGTAAAGACCTGCTTGACCAAGTCCAGTACCAGCAGAGATTATCGCGGCATTTCCTTTATCGTTAGGCTTTCCTTTGTTGATAACAAAAAAATCTCTCTCTTGAAGTGCAGAGATACCCCAAGCGTTTGCTTCAAGGTCATTGAGTAGCCAGACTTTTTTAAAACCGATTTTATCTGCCATCTTTTGAGCATCTATTATCCACGGAAGATTTGTAGTTTTGACTATGCCATCACGCACTGGACCAGCAATTCCAAAACTAGCCCACCGAGGTATATTTTCTTGAGTTGCAAGAAATTTTTCTACAATCGTATCGAGTGAATTATAATTGCTACTAGGATATTTCTCTTGTGCTATCATCTCAAGCTTAGAGCCATTGACTTCAAAAATAGCCAGAGAAGTTTTAGTTCCCCCTATATCTCCTGCTAAAACTCTCATTATTTACTTACTACGAGCTTCGTCAACTGCTTTTAATAGGCTATCAAATGAGACAACAAACTGTTCAAGACCTTCATCGAGTAACTGATCTGTTACTTTTTCCATAGAGATACCTGCCTCTTGCAAAGATTGAAATGTCTCTTTCGCGTCCTCAATACTTTCTTCAAGCGTACTGCTCGCAACTCCATGATCTCTAAATGCATCCATTGTCACTGGAGGTATTGTGTTTACTGTATCAGGACCAATTAAAGACTCCATATAGAGTGTGTCTTTGTAATCTGGATTTTTTGTACTTGTACTTGCCCATAGCAAACGCTGGGTCATAGCACCTTTTCTTGCAAGAATCTTCCACTCATCTGTATTAAAAATCTCTTTGTAAGCCTGATATGCTAGGCGAGAGTTAGCAATAGCTACCTTGCCTTTTATTGCTTGGAGTGATTTATCAGAATGTTCATCAATTAACTTATCTACAAGAGCATCTATCCTACTTACAAAGAGACTAGCAACACTTGCAAT
>JAYEPE010000162.1:0-3027 GCA_034723735.1 Campylobacterota bacterium
CTGTTCCGATTTTCTCAGCTTCATCATCTGGAATTTCAATATCAAATTTTTCTTCAAGAGCCATTACAAGCTCTACAACATCAAGGCTATCAGCACCAAGATCTTCTACAAATTTTGCCTCTGGTTTTACCTCATCTGGGTTTACGCTTAGTTGCTCAACTACAACTTCTTTGATATCGTCGATTAGTGCCATGTTCTAACTCCTGTTTTTATGTATATATTATTCTGAGAATTATATCACAAAATCCTTAAAAAAGTTTCTGTGATAGAGCAACTATGCCATATTCATTCCGCCATTAACCTTGAGTGTTTCACCCGTAATATAACTCGCATGGTCTGAAAGTAAAAATGCTGTTGCTTCAGCAATTTCTTCAGGATTTCCAAAACGACCCATCGGTACCTTTGCAGTAAAACTTGCTTTAATATCATCACTAAGTTCATTGGTCATATCTGTAGCAATAAAACCTGGTGTTACAACATTGTAACGGATTCCACTACTTGCAGCCTCTAGTGCAAAACTTTTAGTCATTGCAATGACACCACCTTTTGATGCAGCATAGTTTGTCTGTCCTGCATTACCTGTTTCGCCAACTATAGATGCGATATTGACTATAGCACCAAACTTCTTTTTACGCATAACTTTCATTGATTCACGACAACCTATAAATGCTGATGTCAAGTTAGCGTTGATAACAGCCATGAAATCATCACTCTTCATGCGGAGTGCTAGTTTATCCCTAGTGATACCTGCATTATTTACAAGATATGAAAATTCACCATCACTATCAACAATCGTTTTAATAGCATCAACAAATGCTGTCTCATCTGAAACATCAAAACCTATTACGGCAGCAGTGCCACCAGCAGCTTCTATCTCAGCTTTTATGGCGTCAGCAGCCTCTGCACCACTACGGTAATTAATCCACACCTTAAGACCATAAGAAGCTAAAACTTTAGCAACTGCTGCACCAATTCCACGGCTTGAACCTGTTACTAAGACATTTTTTCCACTAAATTTCATCTCTATCCTTCTTTACATGTAAGACTAAATCAGACTATGATCCATCTCTTTTGGAATCTCAATATTCATTAATTGCAGTACAGTTGGAGCTATATTATTTAATCCACCTGCTTCAACTTTATCAACACCCTCAGCAATCACAAAACACCATACTTTTCCAACTGTATGATTTGTTAAAATGTTTCCATGGTCATCGCGCATCTTTTCACAATTCCCATGATCTGAAGTGATTACAATTGAGTAATCTTCTGCCTTAGCTTTTTCAATAATTTTCCCAAGTTCTCCATCAACAGTTTCAACAGCTTTTATAGCTGCTTCAATATTTCCTGTATGTCCAACCATATCACCATTAGCAAAGTTCACAATTATAAGGTCTTGAGCGCTATCCATCGCATTTCTCACCGCTTCACCAACTTCTAGAGCACTCATTTCAGGTTTCATATCGTAAGTTTTAACATCAGGACTAGGAATAAGTACTCGTGTTTCATTAAGATATGGCTCATCTATGCCTCCATTTAAAAAGAAAGTAACATGGGCATATTTTTCAGTTTCTGCCGTATGCATTTGATGTAGTCCTGCATTACTTACCACCTCGGCTAAAGTATTTTTTGGAGCATCTTTTCTAAACAGTACAGGATATGTAAAACTTTTGTCATATTCAGTAATAGTTGCTATATTCACAGGGATAAAATCACGTTTAAAGCCATCAAAACTTTCCGATCCCAATACTGTTGTAATCTCACGAACGCGGTCACTTCTAAAGTTCGCAATTAAGACTGCATCATTTTTTTGAAAACCATCATAAGCATTAAATGCCGTTGGTACGATAAATTCATCTGTCTCATCATGAGCATAGGAGTTTTCAATATAGTCACTAACACTATAATCACTGCATGGCTTTGCGTTCACAATAGCATCATAGCCTTTTTCCACACGATCCCAACGATTATCACGATCCATAGTGTAAAAACGTCCAGCGATACTTGCAATTTTAATATTCTCTCCAAGGTGGGCTTCAATTTGGGTCAAATAAAGTTTTGCCGAAGTGGGAGAGACATCACGACCATCTGTAATAAGATGTAGCCACACCTCTTTAGCAGATTCCGCAGCAATATCCGCAAGACCAATAATATGGTCAATATGCGAATGCACACCACCATCACTCATTAAGCCAATGATATGTAAACGTTTTGAGGTATCAAGCAAATCTACTAAAGCTTCATTATCAGCTAAAGTTCCCTCTTGCAGTGCTAATGAAATTTTCACAAGATCTTGATATAAAACACGACCGCTACCAATACTCATATGTCCAACTTCAGAGTTACCCATCTGTCCTTCAGGAAGACCAACGCTCAAACCAAAGGTATCAATTAAGGAGTGTGGTACTTCATGAAAAAGTGTATCATAAGTAGGTTTCTTAGCCTTATAAAAGGCGTTTGCTTCTGTTTTGGCACAATAGCCAATTCCATCTGTAATGATTAGTATTGCTTTTTTACTCAGCACTCATCCTTTTTAACGAAAATTTGGGCGTAATTATATTAGAATGTCACTTTTAACTGCCTTTAGGGCACCTTTATATAGTTTTTATAATTTTTTCTCAAGGAATAATACTTTATGCTCTACTATTTTTATAGTTATTTTGACATCAACCTTTTACAGTACATTACTGTTCGTGCAGGTATCGCTTTTTTTATTGCCTTAATTATCACTCTTTTTGTAATGCCAAAATTTATTCGCTGGGCACAACAATCATCAAATCACCAGCCCATAAATGAATATGTTCCTGGGCATAAGGAAAAAGCGAAAACACCAACAATGGGTGGTATTGTATTTATTGGCGCTACGGTTATTGCCTCTTTGCTTAGCATTAAATTTGACAATCTTTATGCGCTAGGAGGGATTTTCACTTTACTGCTTTTTGCACTTATTGGCTATCTCGATGATATGGGAAAAATCAAAAATCAGGCTAATCTTGCTGGTCTGAGTACACGAGGTAAGCTGAGTCT
>JAYEPE010000163.1:0-14449 GCA_034723735.1 Campylobacterota bacterium
ATCAAGATATTGTGTTGGAAATTTTACTAAATAATAACGATTCCATTCATTGGTGATAGGCATAGCAAGGCGAAGTTCATCATCTGCTTTTATCTCTTTAGCTTCAAATGGTTTTTCTCCATTAAGAGTAAAGTTATACTTTTGATTATTCATCCCTGATTTAAAATAGAGACGTATATCATCTCGAAGATAAATAGAGACGAAAAAACACTCACCATCATTATACTTTTCAGGATAAACACGATTAAGATAGACCGTTGAAAGAATGGCTTTCGTCTCAAATGAGCTTACAATCGTTCCTGTTTGAAGATTATCAACAGCTCTTTCATAACTATCATCCATCTTAAAAAAATCAAATGCCGTCGTTCGTGAACATCCTGATATAAAAACAAGTGTAACGATAAAAATTAAAATATAGCGCATTAAACAAACCTCACTTACTAAATTATTAGGATTATATCGCTCTTACATGTAAGAGAGCATTAATTGCTTTGAAAATTCAAGGGAACAGACTATATAATTTAATCAAAATGGAATTGCTTTTTGAATATAATCTCTTATCTTTTTAATAAGGTTACAACGATTGAATAAACGACTCGCCGTTGCTTTTACTGGACCTTCTAATAGCGGTAAAACAACACTTATCCTTAAAGTAGCACGTAAGCTCATTCATGAGCATCAACTTCAGGTAGCCATTGTCAAAAATGACCCTAAAGATAAAGCACGATTTGATGTTCCAGGTAAAGACAGTTATAAATTCTCTGATACTGGGGCTGAAGTTATTGTTACTTCACCCTCTCGTACTACATATTTTTCTCAAAAACAGCAAAGTCTTGATGAGATTATAGAACTTTTTGGAGATTTTGATATTTTACTTGTTGAAGGCTTGAAAAATTTACCACTACCACGGATTAGTATCTTTAGAGATACTATTGATGAAGAGTATTTTCCTTATATGAACGCACTTGCTATTGATGAAAGTATCAATGTAAAGGATTACAATCTTCCAAAAGAGGTCAATATTCTTGATCTCAACAATGAGTCCACCGTTATTGAGTGGATTTTAAATCACGCAAAGGAATTATAATGACCTCTCTCGAACCTATCTTTGAAGCAATAAAAACTTCAGCTTTTCGTATCCATGAAGCAATTACGAATGAAGACACTGACTATTCAGCTCAATCAAATCAATCTGGTGATATTCAACTAAAGTTAGATATCACATGTGATCTTATTATTGCTGAAGAGTTTTCAAAACTCCCTGTAATTCGTGAAATTGCTAGTGAAGAGAAAGAAGAAGCAGAAACTCTTCATCCTGATGGTGAGCTTCTTATTGCTTATGATCCTCTTGATGGCTCTAGCCTTATTGATGTAAATCTTAGCGTAGGAACTATCTTTGGAATTTACGACGGTGAATGGGATGCTAAGAAAATGGTTGCATCTGTATATATTGTCTATGGTCCACGCATGGAGATGGTAACAGCATATCGCGAAACAGTACGCCATTACATTTATCGTCACGGTCGCTTTAAAGAGATGGAGCTTATAAAGCTTAACGAAAAAGGTAAGCTTAATGCTCCAGGATCAACACAAAACTGTTGGTCTCCTGAGCATAAGGCACTTATCGAAGAGTTGTTTGACGAGGGTTATCGCCTACGTTATTCTGGTGGTATGGTTCCAGATTTACATCAAATTCTTCTTAAAGGTGGTGGACTTTTTTCTTATCCAGCTACATCAGATAAACCTAGTGGAAAATTACGAAAACTTTTTGAAGTCTTTCCATTTGCCTTTATATATGAGTTAGCTGGTGGTGAAGCAATTGATGGTAATGGAGGTCGCCTTATGGAACTTCCATGTGCTGACCCTCATGAGAGTGCCCCTTGTTACTTTGGGTCAAAATATGAAATAGCAAAAGCCAAAGATGTCTGCTGTAAATAGTGATATTTACGAGCAGAAACTTGACGAAGAGATACTCCATCTTCAAAAGTGCCAAAGTGAACATAATGTAAAAAGCTGTAAAGATTGTGAATATTATATTGGCTGTGATGTTCGCAAAGCCTATGTTAATGCTGTTTATAGCAGTATGTCCAAGGGTGATACCGGTGGATTTGAATTTTAATTAAAATGAGAGAAGAGACTATATGAGTAACTATGTAACAACCCCTATCTATTATGTAAATGGCGAAGCCCATATTGGACATGCTTATACTACGTTTATTGCTGATGCAATTGCCCGTCATTCACGCCTCATTGGTGAAGAGACCTATTTTCTAACAGGAACTGATGAGCACGGTCAAAAGATTGAAGAATCTGCAATTAAAAATGCTAAATCAACGCAAGACTTTGCAGATGAGATAAGTGCTACTTTTAAAAATCTATGGGATGAATTTGATATTAGTTACGATCAATTTATTCGCACCACTGATGATAAGCATAAAAAAGGTGTCCAAAAAGCCTTTGAAGTGATGCATACTAAAGGTGACATCTATAAAGGTGATTACGAAGGTCATTATTGTGTAAGTTGTGAGACTTTTTTCCCTGAAACACAGCTTATCGATGGTGAGTTTTGCCCTGATTGTGGGCGCACGACAAGCACTGTAAAAGAAGAGAGTTACTTTTTTCGTCTCTCTGATTATGAGCAGAAACTTTTAGATTATTATGAATCACATCCAGATTTTATACTACCAAAATCACGTCGTAATGAGGTCATTAACTTTGTTAAAGGTGGTCTGCGTGATCTCTCTGTAACGCGAACAAGTTTTACTTGGGGTGTGAAACTTCCCGAATCTTTCAATGATGACAAGCATGTGATGTATGTTTGGCTAGATGCACTGCTAAACTATATAACAGCTCTTGGTTATGGTGATGACAATGCTAAGATGCATTTATGGCCTGCAAATACTCACTTTGTTGGTAAAGATATCTTACGTTTTCATGCGATTTACTGGCCAGCATTTTTAATGAGTCTTGACTTGCCTCTGCCAAAACACATTGGTGCACATGGTTGGTGGACACGTGATGGCGAGAAAATGAGTAAGTCTAAGGGGAATGTTATTCATCCTAAAGAAGTTGCTGATGCTTATGGTCTTGATAATCTTCGCTATTTTATGATGCGTGAAGTTCCATTTGGACAAGATGGTGATTTTTCACAACGTGCTTTTATTGACCGTATCAACTCTGATTTATCTAATGATTTAGGAAACCTTTTAAATCGTATCATAGGTATGAGTGGAAAATATAGTGACTTTAATATTGATTCAAAAGATGTTGAAAAGTATCATGCCAAAGAACTTTCTGAGATGAAAACAGTCATTGACTCTTTAGATAAATTTCTTAATGAAATTCAGATGCACCGTTATTTAGAAGAGTTGTGGAAACTCTTTAGTATTGGAAATAAAGCCATTGAAGAGCATGCTCCATGGGTAAAAATAAAAGAAGGCAATCGTGATCAAGCCTTAGCAACAGTAGCACTAATCGCAAATATCTTAGCTAAAGCCTCGTTTATGCTTCATGGTGTGATGCCACAGACTACAGCAACTATAGCGGGTGCTTTAGGTATTTCAATGAGTACTGAGTATTATAATAAACTTATCAAAAATGAGGCTTTGCTTGCGCCTTTTGTCATTCAAAAAGTACCACCACTTTTTCCACGTGTTGAAGAGCCACTTATTCCAGAGGCTCCTAAAGCAATGCTAGAGGTAGAAAAACCAAAAGAGAAAAAAGAGCCTGCTAAAGAAGCAGTTAAAAATGATGACAACCTTATTACGATTGAGCAATTTTTTGAAACTACCCTTAAAATTGGTATCGTTTTAGAAGCCCAAGAGGTTCCAAAAAGTAAAAAACTTCTTAAACTCCAAGTAGATATAGGTGAAGAAAAACCTCGTCAAGTTGTAGCTGGAATTAAAGAATTTTACAGCCCAGAAGATTTGCTAAATACTCAAGTATGTGTAGTTGCCAATCTTAAACCTGCTAAACTTATGGGAATGATTTCTGAGGGTATGCTGCTCGCTGCAAAAGATGAAGATGGACTCTGCCTTATTCGCCCTGAAAAACCGAAAAAAATCGGTACAAAAATCTCTTAAATTCTCGTGAGACTTGAAAATGTTTTAGCACTTACTCATGGCTCTTTGATGAGTCAGCCCCATGTTTCACTTTTTAGCGATATAGTTATAGAAGCTTCTCGTGTAAAACGTGGCTCTCTCTTTGTTGCACTTAATTTTCATGATATCACGCTAGCTATACAAAACGGTGCTTATGGCATAGTTTATGATAGAGACATGGAGTTTGATGATGATGAGAACGCATGGATAAAAGTAGATGATAGTTATGATGCTCTGAAACGATTAATGCGTTTTATGTTGATAGATAAAGAGCTTGTAGCCTTTACATGTAAGCCTATCGTTTTACAAGTAGCCAAACAACTCACAACATCAAATGATTTTATTATTTTAGAGGGAAGCTTAAGCGATAACTTCTCAAAACTTTTAAGTGCACCACCACAAAGTACCCTACTCTTTGTAGAGTCAGAGATACAAAGTAGCCTTTTTACTGATGCCTCCATTTTGCCTGATGAAGCTAAAGATAAAATCAAAACGCTTGAGCATACTTTGTTTGAAATGGCTTTTATCTATAAAGACACCTACTATGAACGTCAGAGTATATCGCCCTTTTTTATCCCCTATTTAGAGCAGATTTTAGCGCTTTTGAATACTCAAGATATCAGTTTTAAGATAAAGCCTTTTCATAATATGCCCCATTTTCAGGCAAAATTTGTAAACAAAGCTTTACATGTAAGGGATTTTGGAAGTACAAATAAAGTTATCATTTTTGAAAACAACAGAAGCCTTATTGAAGAGCAGATGATATTTATATCCAAACAAGCACCTTGGGCAAAATGTATTCAACTTGTTCGAGATAAAAGAGAAGATGAAGAAGAGATTCTCAATATTTTAAAAACAGATGATTTTAATTTTGCCTTACTTAGCGGAGTTGAAGCCACATTTTTAGATAATAAGAGTAATTTTTTAATACAACAAACACTTTTTTAAGGATTTTCATATGAACAGAAGAAGTTTTATTACCACAGGTGCCTTAGCTTCTAGTGCACTTTTACTTGATGGATGTAATGATAGCAATCGTCAGGCTATTGACTACTCAAAACATCCTGGACCTCGTTCAAAAGAGCATAAAAATGTAAATATCAATAAAAATAAAAAAGTGACACTTAAGCTAGCAACGAGTTGGCCTGCTCATTTTCCTATAATGGGGACTGGGGTTGAGCATTTTGTAGAGAAGGTGAGACGTGCTAGTGGTGGCTCCTTGGAGATTAAGCTTTTTCCTAAAAATACCCTTATCCCTGCTCTTGCCGTTTTCGATGCGACTTCGAGTGGTGAGATTGATGCTTTTCATTCAGGGCCATATTATTGGAAAGGGAAAAATAGTGCTTTTTCGCTCTTTAGTGGGGTGCCTTTTGGATTTACTGCTGAAGAGATAAACTCTTGGATGATGTATGGTGATGGACTTAGTTTATGGCGTGAGATGTACGCTAAGTACAATCTCTATCCTTTTTTAGGCGGAAATACAAACATTCAGATGGGGGGATGGTTTCGTAAACCTCTCAACTCTTTAGCCGATATGCAAGGTCTTAAAATGCGTATTCCTGGGCTTGGAGGTGAGGTTTTTTCAGAACTTGGAGTAAACCCTATTTTACTTCCTGCTGGAGAGATATATACCTCACTTGAGCGAGGTGTGATTGATGCTACAGAGTGGGTTGGACCTGCTTTAGATATTAAGATGGGATTTTACAAGGTGGCTCCATATTATTATTCAGGTTGGCATGAGCCAGGCTCTGTTTTAGAACTAACTTTTAATAAACGTGCTTACGAAAAGCTCTCTGACGAGCATCAAGCCATTATAGAGATGGCTAGCAGTGATATGAATAACTCTATGATGGTTGAATTTCATGCAGAAAATATCAAAGCCTTAGCCAAACTTGAAGCCTTGCATGTAAACATCAACTCTTACCCTCAAGATATCCTTGATGCTGGTAAAATCGCCTTACAAACAGTTACGCAAAGACTAGCAAAAGAGAATGCTGATTTTAAACGCGTGTATGAAAATGCTGAGGCATACTTAAAACTCTCAAAAGCTTGGGATGATGTAAGTTTGAAAAACTTTTTAAGTATCCGTTAAATGTATGGGCACCTCTACGTTAAATGCATAAGAAATTTGGCAAACTCTTTTGTCTCTTTATAGAGCATTCCTGTTTCGATAACATACTGCAGGGTGAGAGGGATATCTTTTAAATACCCCTCTTTGCCATCACGAAGATAGAGTCTTGAAAAGATTCCAAGTACTTTAATGTGACGTTGCAGACCCATAAAATCAAATTGTTTAATAAAAACATCATCGCCTAGGTGCAAGGCTTTTTTGTCACGAAATTCTAGTGCAAGTTTTAAGATTTCATCACGCTTATATGAGATATAACAGTCTTTTAAAAGTGATACCAAATCATAGCTCACAGCCCCTGACATCGCATCTTGATAATCAATAATACCTAAACTTTCATCAGCTTGTATCATAATATTTCGTGAGTGAAAATCACGATGCACAAAATAGCCCTGAGGCTGCTCTAAAACAGTGGTAGATATAGTATTTAAGGCTCTTTCAATAAGCGCTTCTTGACTCTGAGTAAGGCTTACATGTAAGAGTTTGCCAAGATACCACTCTGCCATCAAATCCATCTCTAAGTGTAAAAACTTTTTATCATAAAGAGCTAGATTTTCCACCTCTGCTTCTTGCATCGTAATAATAGTATCTATGGCTTTTGAGTAATATTTTTTAAAATTATCACCACTTAAAACATCAAGCAAATTTGTATTACCAAAATCTTTAAGAATCAGATAAGCCTCAGAGCGATTTTCTTCTAAAATATCAGGAGCATCTACGCTTACATGTAAGAGTCGTTTTGTCACATCTATAAAAGGCTCTAAAGACTCTTTTTCAAGTGAAGAGTCCATTAATATCACTGTTTTTGTCTTATACCTAAGACGGTAATATTTACGAAAACTTGCATCTGCTGAAGCGATTTCAATGCTATAATCTCTATAAGGTGTTGTTGCTAGCCATGCTTTGATTTTATCCATACACTCCTCCTAGTAGCGTATCTTCACGAGCACCCGTTACAGATTTTAAAGCTACTGCTTCATTATGAACTCTTTTGTATGCTAACCATGCAAATGCCATCGCTTCAAGTGCATCGCCAAGCTCATCTACCTGTATCTTCAGCTTGGGAAGTGCGCGGCGCAAAGAGTCTAAAAGATAACTGTTTTTTCCTCCACCACCACAAATAATCAACTGCTCGATATCAAAAGATTGTAACTCTTGTGCAATACTTTGAACACTTAAACTTAAGAGTGTTGCTTGAATATCTTCAGGCTTGAGATTCAAGCCTTCAATCTGTTTTTGTAACCACGAAGCATTAAAAAGTTCACGTCCTGTACTTTTAGGATATGCTAAGGCGAAATAAGGCTCTTCTAGCATCTTAGAGACCAAAGCAGTATCAACAATTCCAGACTCTGCCCAAGCACCCTCTTTATCAAAAGGCAAGTTTTTCTGATGCTGTATCCAGTAATCCATTAAGACATTTCCTGGACCCGTATCATAACCAATAAGCTCATCTGCTAAAATCGTGATATTTGCCATACCCCCAATATTTAAAACTGCTGTTTTAGGGCTATTTGCAAACATAAACTGATGAAATGCAGGAGCAAACGGAGCACCCTGCCCACCCATAGCAAGATTAGCACGTCTAAAATCACTCACAACACTAATGCCTGTTTTGAGTGAGACAATGTTGGGATCGCCTAATTGCATTGTAAAAGGAAATTTACCCTGAGGTTCATGCCATACGGTCTGCCCATGCAAGCCAATAGCACAAATTGATTGAATATCAATTTTTTCTTTTGTAATCAAAGCATTAATCGCATCAGCAAAAAGATGTCCCAACTTATGATCAATTATCCCTAGCTCAGCTAAAGATATTGAAGAGTCAATACTATGTAAAATTTCAGATTTTAAAGTGCTAGGAAAGGGAAATTCTAAGTAAGCAATACGCTTACATGTAAGAGTGCAAATCTCACAAAGTGCTACATCAACACCATCAAGACTCGTTCCTGACATAAGACCGATATAATACTCTGACACTATCTTTTTGAACCTTTTGAACTCTCTTCACCGCCATAACGAAAGTCACGTTTGGTGGTTTTTTTACTCTTTGCTGCCGCTTTGGAGCGTGATTTTCCAAAGGCACCTTTTGTTTTTTGTTTTTTCTGCTCTTGCTGGTAGCGTTTATCCATCTTCACATGCACCAATTCACGTTCATAGCCTTCAAAATCCTCTTTAGGAATCTTAACTTTCATCATTCTCTCTATGCTGCGAAACATATCATCTTCATCTACACTTAAAAGTGAAACAGCTTCGCCACTTTTTCCTGCGCGTCCTGTTCGTCCGATACGGTGGATATAATCTTCTTTCGATTGTGGCATATCAAAGTTTATAACACACGGCAAATCAGGGATATCCAAACCACGCGCTGCAATATCTGTTGCTACTAAGATACGCACCTTAGCTTCGCGAAAACGCTCTAAGGCTTTATGACGTGCACCATGGGTACGCTCTCCATGAATGACATCAGCTTTGAGTCCTGCAAGTTTTAACTCTTTTTGTATCGCATCAACTTCGGCTCGTGTTGATGTAAAAATCAATACCTGAGAGTAGTTTTTACTCCCTATTAAGTAGCAAAGCAGTTGCATCTTCTTCTCACGGTCTGTGAGGTATGCTACTTGGGCAATCATCTCCGCTGCACTTCCTGGAAGATCCATATCGATACGTTTTGGATTTGTTAAGAGTTTCTCTGCAAAGAATTTCACTTTACCGCTATGTGTTGCAGAAAAAAGAAGATTTTGACGCTTAGGGTTTAACAGAGCAAAGATACTATCTAACTCACTCAAAAATCCCATATCAAGCATAGTATCAGCCTCATCAAGAACTAAATGTTCAACACGATTAAGATTAACAGCTTTTACTTTGATAAGATCGTTCAGACGACCTGGTGTAGCAACAATAATCTCACAGCCGAGTTTTAGTGCCTCTATTTGAGGATTAATATTGCCTCCACCAAGGATAAGCTGGGTCTTTACATCAAGTTTAGCACCATATTTTTGAGCCGAAGCATAAATTTGACGGGCAAGTTCACGGGTGGGAACTAAGATAAGAACCTTTACATGTAAGAATTGCTCTTCATCACGCTCACGATTAATATGCTGAAAAAGAGGAAGTAAAAAAGCCGCACTTTTTCCCGAACCTGTTTTTGCCGTAGCAAAGATATCAATACCTTTTAAGATTGATGGAATCACTTTTTCTTGAACAGGTGTTGGAGTTTCATAGCCTATCGCAGAAACTGCATCAATAATGGGCTTAGAGAGCCCTAGTGTGTGAAAACTCATAATATAATGCCTTACATGTAAATATGAGTAGCATTATACTCAAATAAGATTTTACTCAAGGATTATAATATTGTAAGCTAACTCTTCGCTTGTCTTTTATGTTTTGAGTTAACACTTAGCTCTTGTTCAAGATTATGAACATAAGGTTTAAGATATACAGGAATCTTACGACCTTTGATTTTCAACAGATCTTCTATCATCGCTTTAGCAATTATAGAGGCTTCATAATGCTTTACATGTAAGAGATAATCATACAGTAGTTGCGCTAAGCGATCTAGTGAAATTTTCCAAGTAGAAGCCGTCTGCTCAAATATCCAAAGACTCAACGAAAAGAAGTTATCAAAGACTTTGCCATCACTCCATAGTAGTGCTAAAGTGAGTTTAAAATTCCCACTATTATAAAGAAGATCCCAAAAACGGGCAAAGCGTTTCATCTCTTGCATCTGAATAAAATTGACTAAATTATTTTGCAGTAAATCATAAGGTGGAATATCGCTATAAATCATACCATGCTCTCTATCATGACGTGTTAAACTAGTTCCTGAGAGTTTTTTTAAGATACCTATTTGAATTTCACTATGGCTAAGAGCACAAAGTTCATCTAAGTTTTTTCCTAATCCCTCAAGTGTTTCACCTGGTAAACCTACAATTAAATCAAGATGCATATGCGCTTTTGTTTCAGACTCCAAAAATCGAATATTTTCTTTGATTTTTTCTAGCTTTAGAGGTCGATTAATGCTGTTTGCAACTGTAGGATTAAGCGTTTGAATACCTATCTCCAACTGTAAAGATCCTGCTGGAAACTGTTTTAACTTCTCTTTTAAACTTTCAGGAAAATGATCAGGTATCACTTCAAAATGGGCAAAATAAGGAGCTTCTTTAGAGAGAAAAAAGTCTAAGATAGCATTCGCAAATCGCATATTGATATTAAATGTACGGTCTATAAACTTAAAATCTCTTACTCCTCGCTGCCAAAGTGCTTCAAACTCTTCAAGCAAGATATCCAAATCAAAATTTCGCATCTTTTCATCAATAGATGAGAGACAAAACTCACATAAAAATGGACATCCCCGAGAAGCTTCTACATAGATATGACGGTTAGCTACGTCTTCTTCATTGTAGTATTCATAAGGAAGTTTTATCTTCAAAACATCAAGCATACCAGATGAAATAGTGCGTTTTGGGGGAATTTTCCCTGATAAAATATCACGACAAAGTTCATAAAAAACAATTTCACCCTCACCTTGAACAATATAATCTGCAGCATCAAAATTGACACGATGAGGCATATGAGAAACTTCTGGACCACCTAAGACTATAATAGTATCTGGAGAAATCTTTTTAATTACATGTAAGAGTTCAGAAACATCTTTTGCATTCCAAATATATGTAGCAATGCCTATAATACGAGGCTTACATGTAAGGATTTTCTCTGCAATGCTTTGAGCATTTTCATTAATAACAAATTCTAAAATTTTAGCTTGATTTTGAAGTTCATGAAGGTTCGCATAAAGATACCGCAAAGCTATAGAGCTATGCGAGTATCGGGAGTTAAAGGTACTAAGGAGAATATTACTCTGTTGCAGTTGTATTACTTTCTACAGTAACATTTTTTTCTGCAGCTTCGATAGCTTTTATACTAGCTTCTGCTTCAGCAGCTACTTCAGCCTTAAGTGCCTCAACAACTTCAAGTTTTTCTACTGCATCTTCAACTATCTCTTCTTGAACGGCTTCTACCACTTCAAGTTTTTCATTTGCATCAGCAATAATCTCTTCTTTTAAATCAACTTCAACAACATCACCTTCTGCAAGAACAGCATCAATAGACTCTTGCACCTCTTTACATGTAAGCATTTCAGTCTTAAGAGTATCCATCTCTTCTTTAAGCTCATCATAGTCGTACTGAAGGTCATCAAGTTTATCTGTAGCAATATTAACTGCTTCTACATTTGCACCATGTTCATAGACAAGTTCGCCACCCTCTTTGCCTTGGAGAAGGTTAAGACCGATAAAGATCATAAGAACAATCAGATACAGCAGTGTAAAGAATTTTTTTCTAAATAGAAGAGCCATAACTTTAAATACAATCAGTAAAACTGAAAAATAGACAAGATAAGTTCCTAAAATTTTATGCACTTTAAAATCAGCTTGACCCGCTTCGGAAAGGAGTACATAAGTTTCAGAACCATCAACTTTACCTGTAATATAAAGACCAACATAAATTACAATCAGTATAATTAAAAGCATACTGCTAATAATATTTAAAGAGCGACGTTTAAAAATAAGATTAAAAATCTCTAAAATAAGTACAAATACTGGAATTGCAATTGCAAAATGCACAATGGCAGGATGCAAAAGCAAGGGTACTTCAACAGGAAGTGGCGGTATCACAAGATCGGGAAGTGGAGGAAGATCAGCTAATGTCATAAACATCCTTTTAAATATAAAATTAAAGAGTCATTATAATCAAAGTTCGATGATTTTCCAAGGTAGCCCTTGGATATTCAGTTCATCCATGAAAACATCGGGGTCAAATTGTTCCATATTGTAAACCCCTTTACTATACCACTGTTTTTCTACCATCAATTTAGCACCAATAACTGCAGGTACTCCCGTAGTATAAGAGACCGCTTGCGATTTAACTTCAGCGTAAGATTGTTCATGATCACTGACTTGATAGATATAAATCTTCTTTTTCACACCATCTTTAAGCCCCTCAGCAACGATTCCAATATTGGTTTTTCCTTGGGTGCGTTCTCCCAAAGATGCTGGATCAGGAAGCAGTGTCGCTAAAAATTCTATTGGAATAATTTTTTGACCTTGATGTTCTATAGGTTCGATACCTAACATACCTACATTCTCTAAGGCTTTCATATGCATAAGATAACTCTCACCAAAGGTCATGAAAAAACGAATTCGCTTCAGACCTTTGATATGTTTTACAAGAGATTCCATCTCTTCATGATAGAGAAGATAGCTCTCTTTAACTCCAATTTCAGGGTATTCCCATGGCATATGAATTTCCATCGGCTCTGTTTCAATCCACTTACCCTCTTCCCAATAGCGCCCTTTGGCACTCACTTCACGAAGATTAATCTCTGGATTAAAGTTTGTCGCAAAGGGATACCCGTGATCACCTGCATTACAATCTAAGATATCAATGGTGTGAATCTCATCAAAGTAGTGTTTTTGAGCATAGGCACAAAAAACATTGGTAACGCCTGGATCAAATCCACTTCCAAGAAGTGCCATAATTCCCGAATCTTTGAACTTTTCATGACGTGCCCACTGCTCTTTATACTCAAACTTAGCCTCATCAGGATGTTCATAATTTGCAGTATCAAGATAATCAATTTTAGTTCGAATACAAGCATCCATCAAGCTTAAATCTTGATAAGGCAGTGCCACATTAATCAAGATATCTGCTTCAACTTCTTGAATAAGTTTCATCGCCTGTGCAACACTGTCTGCATCTATTTTTGCAATTTCAATACTACCACGAGGAAGTTCTTTTTGAATTGCTGCACACTTACTTAGAGTTCGTGATGCTAAAATTATTCTATCAAAAGTCTCGGAGTTTTGCACACACTTATGTGCTACAACACGCCCTACTCCACCTGCACCAATTATTAAAACAGTTGCCATCTATATTCCTCGTCATTTATGATATTGATTCTCAGTTATTATTTCAGTATAGCATTATCTTATTTAGCTTGGGTTTAAAATTATTCTCTTCAGCATTTTTTGATACGTATTGTTTTACACTACGAATAAAAAGAGTCTATCCAAATGAATTATTTTTTTCTTCCCTTATTGCTTACCCTACTTTTTACAGGTTGTAACATCAATGATTTTATACCTAAAGAGCCTGACTCACCTGAGATTAGGAAAAAGGCACTTGAGCTTCAACACCAACAAGAATTAGCCAAGCTTGCCTCTCAAAAAGAGCTTGCCTCTATCGATTTACAAAAACAAGTTGAGTTGGGTAAGATGGATAAAGATGTTCGATTAAAAGCACTTGAACTTCAAAATATTCAAGAAATTGAAAAGTTAAAATTACAAGAAGATGCCAATAAAGCACAACGTGAATATGCTATGAAACGAAACATGGTGCTTTTAGCAGCACTCTTACTTCTTCTCTTGGCCTTTGGTATTTATATACTATTCAAACGTCGTCATGAGAACAAACTTCATGCTTATAATGATAATTTACAAAAATATTTTTATCAAAAAGAGAATGAATCACGTGTAAAACTAGCTGAAAAAATTATTGATACCGTTGCAGAGGGGAAAGCATCCCCCGATCAAGAGGGCAAACTTCTTAGTATCTTACAAGGAACAAGTCACTCATCTACAGATAAGCTAATTGATACGGTACCAAAGCATAATATATGATATATACACATCCCACTAATCAGAAAAGTTACGAGAATATCAATATAAGTTTCTAAAGCCAGCAGTTTTACAAGTCAAGGTTAATTATTTAATGGTGCGGATGAGAGGATACTGATTTACTTCAAATACCGTCATAGTGGGCAATACAGAGGTTTTAAACTCTCCGATAAAGTTTCCTATAAGTCTCTCTTTCATATACATCGGCAAAATAATACCTTTTTAATACTAAAATCCACACTTTTATAATATTAAAATAACCTTAATTCTATATATGTAACATATATAATGTTAATCTAAAAAAAGTATGTTAGAATAAGGCTATGAAAAATATTAATGAATTAATATCCTACCTAAAAGATACTTTACATATAAGTATTGATATAAGTAATAACAAATTAAATTTTACTAAATCTATACCTCTTGCTATCAAAAGTAATTATGATATTTATAATGTGAAAATACAGAATATAGATACAGTTTTGCTTAGTACTAACGAAGAAGATGTAGGGTCAATTAAGAAACATCTAAATTTATTTGAACAATCTTTA
>JAYEPE010000164.1:0-3007 GCA_034723735.1 Campylobacterota bacterium
TTGCGGTTATTGTTGTTTTAGGAACAATCATGGCAATGAGTCTTCAAATTACTGCGCAGACCTCGAAACAAACGGTTAATGATTATCTACATGAACAGGCCATTTTGCTCACCCGAAGTGCAACAGAATATACGCTTTTACGTATTTCAGCACAAGATAGAAATTCAACATCGGGGTGTCTAACGGCACTCAATGGCACCTACGCTCCAGATGAAACGCCTCTATTTGATATGAATGTCTCTATACGTTATATTGGGCTTAGTGGTGGGGGCGCTCTCAATGAATGTACGTCAGGAGAAAACTATATTCAAAATACTGATGTTTCAGACGATAATTCAAAAGGCTCTATCTTGCTTGATATCATCGTCACCGCAGATGAAAGTCTTACAACTGAACCTATTCGTTATCATCGTAGAACATTACAAAAACTCTAAAGGCTACCTCTAAAAGAAATTAGGTTATAATAATTCTAACTAAGTTAATAAAGGTTATATTATGAATATTTCATTAGTTGGACGTCGTGTTGAATTGACTGAAAGTATAAAAGATCATATCAACAACTCAATCGAAACCCTAGAAAAATACAATCTTGATATTATCTCTGTTAGTGCTGTTGCCTCCTTACAGGAGCGTAGTGGTAAACGTGGAGTTAGTATCGAATTTACTATTAATCTTGCAGGTAAAAATACCATTGTGATTAAGCAACGTGATGATGATCTCTATGCGGCTATCGATATTGCTATTGAACGTGCTCAAAAAGCACTTCGTCGCCTAAGTGATCGTCAAAGTGATCATCGTAACGAATCCATAAACGACGCAAAAAATGCCACACAAGCCAATATAGACCTAAGCTCAGAACAAGAAGCGCTTGAAGATGAGGTTGTTCCTTTGGAATTAGAGCTTTATAAGCCTCAAGAGATAGGAGATATCTTAGAATCACTTAAAGCAAGTGAAAAAGTATTTGAAATTTTTAATGATCATGATGGAAAGACTAGGGTTCTTTATAAGCGTAGTGATGGGAAATTTGGGCTTTATTAAGCTTTACATGTAAGCAGATGTTCTTTTACATCTCTTACAATATTCTCATCTTCGCCCATATCTATATAAGCAAAGCGTTTCCCACTTTGCGAATTACCCCGTAACAAATCACCACTTTGACGAAATTTTAGATCTAAAGCAGCGATATCAAATCCATTTGTTGTCGTGACAAACTTTTCAAGTCGTTCACTAGACTTTTGATGAGTAAAAAGGTAACAATAGCCTTTTAGTCCATTACGACTCACTCGACCTCGAAGTTGGTGCAAGGTTGAAAGCCCTAGACGTTCAGCTCCCACAATGATAACTGTACTCAAACGAGGCAGAGAGATTCCTACTTCTACAACTGTAGTAGCTATAAGAATATCACCTTCATCACGAAAGTTTAGTAACACTTCTTCTTTATCTTTATCTTTCCCATGTGTTACTGCTACCTTATCAAAATTCTTTTCCCAATAGCCACGTGCCTCTTCTATACTTTGATAATTAATTGCCTCACTCTGCTCTACTAAAGGATATACTAACAAAACTTGATGTTTTTGTGCAATTTCATCTTTGATATGTTGCAATAAGTCAGGAAAATCACTTTTTCCAATCACCTTAGAAGTAATATCTTTTTTAAAAGGCGTTTGCGTAATCAAAGAGACATCAATATGTGCAGAATCTATCATCGCTTGAGTTCGTGGTATAGGTGTTGCTGAAAATTGAAGAACATGTGGATGGCTATCATCTTCTCGTAGCATTTTATCTAGCTTATTGCGCTGGGCTGTTCCAAAACGATGCTGTTCATCTATCATTACTAGAGCAGCTTTTGGTAATTTTCTGTAGAGTAGTGCATGTGTTCCTATTATAAAATTAAACTCATCTAGGGGTGCTTTTTTTGTTGTGTTTGTCACTAAAACAGATTTAATATTAGGTAGAAATTTTTGTGCTTCTTCAAAAAGCTGATTGGCTAAGATAGTAGTGGGTGCCATTAAGATAACCTTATGTGGTTGAGCCATTAAGGCTGAAGCTAAAATAACCATTGTTTTTCCCGAACCGACATCACCTACAATCATACGTTTAGCACTCACATCTTTAGAAAAATCATTTTGTATCGCTTTAATAGTGCTCACTTGCTCATCAGTCAAGCGAAAGGGTAAGGTTTGACTCCAAGCCTTCCAATCGCTATTTAGTTGTTGAGTCGCTTTAAAATAACGTCGTTTATTCTCTAAGGCTTTCATATAATCATATAATTCGGCAAATTTTAAGGCATAAGTATCTTGATTTTCACTACTTACATGTAAAGCAATAAGATTTTTAGATATTCCTTCTGGAATCCCTTCATTTTCCAAAGCCTTACATGTAAGATATTTTTTAATTAAACGTGCCATAACATCTGTTCGCAGTGCTGTTTTATATTTAGGAATGATTTCACCGATAGCAGTAATCTTTTGAGGATGACTCATCTGACAACGTCCCGCCTTACATGTAATCATTCCAAAAAGATAATAACGCTCTCCTTGGAGAAATTGTCGCATCATATAAGGCTTAGGACGGAAAAAAACTGCTTCTATTTTATAGCCAAAATTATGAGAAAAAAGTGTAAGTTGTAAGGTTTTTGGAGTTTGAGAGATATATTCTACCGTAGCATCAATAACTTGTTCTGCTCCCTCAATAAGCACTGTATTAATACGGTGGTCTTCAAATTTATGAGGAATTAATAGTGCCAGCTGGGTATAGGAGCTAACACCTAATTTTTGAAATTTAGTCTGATCAGCTTTTTCAATATCTTCTAAAAGTGACATAACGAAATAATACTACAATAAAAGGGCTTACATGTAAAAAGATGACAGATTGTCATAAAAAAAGCTACTCCGTAACGATAGCAAAACTCAAATCATTAATCTCACTATGCTTTTTAACAAAGGCATTTAAATCATCTAAACTTAAATTAGAAATTAGCTCTAACTCTTTTGCTGCGTGACCTAGT
>JAYEPE010000165.1:0-2994 GCA_034723735.1 Campylobacterota bacterium
TTACTTCCGCTGCAGATAAAAATATCGGGCTTAATAACAATATCAAAACAAGTAAACGCTTCATGATAGTCCTTTATTATGACTTTAATAAAATTTTAATATAAATTTTAGCATACTTACTTTAAGCTTTAAATTAAATTGAGGAGTTGATTATGTTTCGTATAATATTACTTTTATCTATTGTAACTACTTTCTTATCTGCTTTTGAAAATAAGATGGGAACTACTGGTTATTTCCGTGTTCAAACTTCACTGGAAAATGACAAAGAGAATGTCTGCTTTAAAGCAACAGGTGCAGGCTCTAAGTATCGACTCGGAAACGAGTGTGAATCTTGGATAGAACTTGCTGTTAATCAAGATCTTATATTTGATAATGGCGTAGTTATACATAATCAAGTTAGACCACTTTTTTTAGGTGCAAATGAATCAAGTGTAGAGTTTTTAGACTGGGGTGAACTTTACTCTGAGGTTTCAAATATTTTTGATAATAGTGCCATTTTTTGGATTGGTAGACGATTTAATCAGAGATATGATTCTCACATGACAGATTACTGGTACCTAAATATGAGTGGTGACGGTTTAGGTGTAAACAATCTTGATTTAGGAGAAGTGGCACTCTCTTACAATATACTTTTTCATAAATTAAACCCTACAACTATCGATAATGATAAATATTCACTGCTTCAAAGTCATGATTTAAGATTTGCAAAAGAGATTGAGCGTGGTGAATTTACTCTTTTTTTAAACTACATGGCCGTTGATGGCGAAAGCTTTACTCCAACACAAAGAATAGATAATGTAGATGGCTATGCCATAGGAATCCTTTATGAAGATAAGATGATTTTTAAAGAGCTTTTTGGAATGAAAGGTAACAATATCAGTGGTATCTTTTATGGTTCTGGCGTAGCTAAAAATGCAGGAGCATATGGACTGTTTATTGAAGATAAAAAATTCATTCAAGACCTAATAAACAATGGAACAAAAATAGAAAACTCAAAAACATTTAGAATCTTAAATAATAATGCTTTTGAAAATGACACTTTGGGGATAATGAGTAACTTCGTTTATGAGTATCGTGATAACAAAGATTTTATAAATGAAAAACAATCATGGTTATCGGTTGGTATAAGACCATATTGGTTTATATATAGAAATACGCGCCTTCTTATGGAACTTGGTTATGATTATGTAGATGATGAAGTTACTAATGAGGGTTACGACTTAACAAAAATAACAACTGCCGTAGAGTTTGCTCTTGAAAAAGGAGTATGGGAAAGACCTGTTTTAAGACTTTACTATACACATGCTTCATGGAATGATGAGACTAAAGAGATGGGAAGTAGTTATTACTCTGGTGACACATCAGGAAACAATATAGGTGTTCAACTAGAGTATTGGTGGTAATATTTCACTATGCTTTTATATATACACATTCCTTTTTGTGATTCTAAATGCTCTTATTGTGCTTTTAATACTTATGTCGATAAGTTTCATCTTCAAAAAGAGTATATGCATGCTCTTAAAAAACAACTTCTCTATGAACTTGAACACTTTGATGTTACATGTAAGAGCATAGAGAGTGTTTTTATTGGTGGTGGTACTCCCTCTACTATAGCCTATGAACTTTATGAACCCCTTTTTACATTACTAAAACCTTATCTTAAAGAGAAGATTGAAATTACTGCAGAAGCCAACCCAAATAGTGCTACAAGAGTATGGCTTGAAGGTATGTATAGCCTTGGTGTAAACCGCATTAGTTTTGGAGTGCAAAGTTTTGATAATGATAAACTCAAACTTTTAAATCGAGCTCATAATCCCCAGAGCGCCATCAAAGCGATAAAAAATGCTCATCATATCGGTTTTAAAAACCTCTCTTTGGATATCATTTATGGTGTTCAAGGCGACACGGACAACTTAATAGAAAATGATATTACTATCGCATTTTCACTCCCTATTAATCATATAAGTGCTTATGCTTTAACTATAGAAGAAGGCACTGTCTTTCAAAAAACACCCCACATGTCCAATGAAAAATTAGAGATAACTCAAAATTTATTTAAAGACATTACATGTAAAGGTTTTAAGCAGTATGAAATATCAAACTTTGGTAGCTACTACTCCCAACATAATATAGGATACTGGGATTATAAAGATTATATTGGGTTAGGTTGTGGCGCGGTTGGTTTTTTAAAAGATACCCGCTTTTACCCTACAAGCTCACTAGAGTGCTACATTTCCAATCCTCTTGATATACATGAGGAAAAACTCTCTCAAGAAGATATTAAAATTGAAAAGATATTTTTAGGACTGCGCTCATTTGTAGGTCTTAATCAAGGGATTTTAAATACAAAAGAACAAAATAAAGCTGATTTATTAGTTAAAGAAAAAAAGCTTACATGTAAAGAGGGTAAATACTACAATTTGGACTATCTACTTAGTGATGAATTAGCACTTTTTATTACGACATAATCATTCTTTAGCTAAAATCCCTTTACTTTAAAAAATGGATATATTATGTTTGGTATGGGCTTCACTGAAATTTTAATTATCAGCGTTATTGCTATTTTATTCTTAGGGCCAGATAAACTCCCTGAGGCTATGGTTGAAATTGCTAAAATGATAAAAAATCTAAAACGTACAATCACCTCAGCAAAAGACTCCATCGAAAGCGAACTGCATGTCTCAGAGATGCGTGATGAGATGATGAGCTACAAAAAAGAGCTTACTTCTGCAACAGGTCAATTAGATCGTCTTACCTCACTTGATGACCTGCAAGATGAGATTAATGATATCAAAAAAGAAGTGAGTGTTGATACCGATAAAGAGACACCACCAAAGCTTGCACCTGAGGAACCTGAGGTTGTAACCTTTAAAAAGAAAGCTAAAAAGAATGAAGCAAAAACCGAAATAAGCGATACTGATGTTTAGTGATTTAAAACCCCATTTAATTGAACTGCGAAAACGCCTAGGAATTTCTGTAGCAAGTCTGATTGTT
>JAYEPE010000166.1:0-14348 GCA_034723735.1 Campylobacterota bacterium
CAACTGGTTTTAGCATATAAGGTTTTGTTTTTCTAAATGCACCATCAGCCGTAATAACAACTTTTGCCTCAGCATCTTCAATTCTATCTCTAAGCGCTTCAGCAGAAAACCCACCAAATACGATAGAGTGAATAGCACCAATTCTTGCACAAGCAAGCATCGCATACGCTGCTTCAGGGATCATTGGCATATAGATAACAACTCTGTCACCTTTTTTTACACCAAAATCTTCTTTAAGCAGATTAGCAAATCTATTTACATTGTAAAAAAGTTCAAGATAAGTAATTATCTGCTTATCTCCACGGTCACCTTCAAAAATGATTGCTGCTTTATTTTTACGCACATCTATATGACGATCAATACATTGAACAGAAACATTTAATTTTCCACCATCAAACCACTTTACAAAAGGAGCATTGCTCTCATCTAATACATTTGTAAATGGTTCTGTCCAAGTGATTTTCTCTTTAGCATAGCTTCCCCAAAAACCTTCGTAATCTTCAGTAGCCCAATCTTGAAGTGCTTGATACTCACACATATTTTTGACACGAGCATTCGCTGCAAACTCACGATTTGGTTTAAATATCTGTTTTACTTCACTCATTACTATCCTTTTGCTGTTTTAATTTTAGAAATATCATCGCGGTCATGATGGCATCATTGACTGCATTGTGCTGTCCCATATTTGGGATATTTAAATTTTGCATGATTTTATCAAAGCGTAAATCAATATTACCTTGAGGAATCAATGCAATTTTTTTATCAAAGTATAGACCTGAAACTTCTATTTGCTCATTTGGCAAAGAGATACCTAGCCACGGTTTTACATAGCGTTCTATCATAGCAATATCAAACTCCAAATAGTAACCTACAAGGGGTCTTGAGCCAATAAAGTGCAAAAATCTTTCTATTGCTTCTTCGGGTACTATCGCTTCTTCTAAATCACAAGGTCTAATATGATGTATCGTAATACTTTTTTCATCAATCTTTCCTGATGGTTTAAGGTAAACTTCAAAAGTTTGCGATGTTATGATTTTATTGTCCTTAATTTTCACAGCGCCTATAGAGAGAATCTCATCTTTTTTAGGATTAAGACCCGTTGTTTCAGTATCATAAACAATATATTCACCTTCAATAGCTTCCTCAAATAAAAAAGAAAAACGCTCATCTTTCAGACGTTTTTTGTTTCTATTATGCCTCCACTGCTTAAACATTACATTACCATATTAAGATGAAAGTGGAAACTTAAAAACTTTTTAAAAGTATTAACTACTTTAAAACTCTCTTTTAGTAAATCTCGCTCTATCTTTTCAAGTTTTTTAGGATTAATATAATTATTACTTTCTAAAGGTTTAGCTTGTTTAAGCTGATAATGAAGTCGAATACTTAAAAGTGTATCAAAAGCTTCCATCAACTCTGTTGCAAACTCTTTATCAAAGAGACCTCGGTTATTAAGCTCTTTTATACGTTGTATTGTATTGGTCTGTTCTAACTTATACTCTAGCGCTAAAGTACGTACACCATGAACGATAGCAAAAATACCGCCTTTTTTTATATCGAGTTCTCGTTTATGCTCATCGCTTCCATACACAAAACCAAAAAGATGAGAGACAGGAGTATCAAAAGCTAAGGCACTCTTTGCGATATGCGCAAGAATATCATCGTGTCCATCAAAACGAGCATAGAGATACTCCTTTACATGTAAGAGTAAATCTTCATCTCCTGCTATAGCTTTAGCATCTAAAAAGATAGATAAAGATTGCAGATTTTCTTCATGCAGTCCATCCATCCAATCATCTATTAAGAGATGAAAAGATTTCACACTCCGTCGCCAATAGGGATTTGTTACCATAACATTCCCTAGGCATTGAGGAAAACCAATCTCTTGTAGGGAAGCATTGAATTCATACATGTAAGGCTCAAAGTTTTCATTACAATCATCAGCAATTATTAGAGCATTATCTTGGTCAGTTCGTAGTAGTTGCTCTTCACGCCCTTCACTTCCCATAATTAAAAGCACACACTGTTTTCTTAAATGCTCTGGAACACTAAGCTCAAAAACTTTCTCCATCATCTTTGCATTGAGCTCACTTACAAGTTTAGAGATGTAGCGGACTTTGACACCTTTTATTGAGAGTGAAGTGACTAAGTTAAGTAAATCACGTCCAAGAAGTTTTAACTGCGCTACATCTTTTGCTTTGACTATTTGCATAGCAATAAGATGTGAATGAGAGGCAAAATAACTTAATAAATCAAGTTGCTCTAAAACTCCAATGATTTTTGACTCTTCAAGAACAATAAGACGCTTGATGCCATACTTGGTAAAAAGTAAAAGAGCATTAAATAAAAAATCTTGCTTCTCTATTGTAATAATAGGAAAACTAGCAATATCACCTATAGGATTTTCACGAGATAGATTTCCAAGCAGAACACGTTCACGAAGATTTGTATCGGTAACAATACCTAAAATGCCATCATTATCCACTATAATCACTTTTGCATGTCGTTCAGACATCTGCGAAAGTGCATCAAATATACTCATTGAAGCATCTACTATACATGGTACATGTAAGAAAATCTCATCTACTCGTGCCACCATAAAAGGTGTCAATTCATTTTGAATACGACGCTCTTTTAACTTTTGATGTTTACTTACAAAATCTTGCATATAGTAGTTTTTAAAAGCAGGAATATCTTGAAGAAGAGTTACAAAAGTCTCTTTAGGCAGTTCGTAACAAATCAAATCTTCTTGAACTATAAAGTGACTTATTGTTTCACCATAAATGAGTGAAGAAGCATCAAAGCTATCACCATCGCCATAGACATTATGTAAGACATCATCTATAAGCTCATTTACAGTTCCTTTAATGATGATATGATGCCATTGTGTAGAGATATTGGGTGAAATAAGTACCGTCTCTTTTGGATAGTAGGCAATGTCCATGGCGGACATCACCTGCTCTAGCTCATTTGAACTGAGCAAGTCAAAAGGGTGTAGTGAAGAGATGAGCTTTTTTTGATCGTGCTGGCTCATTTTTTAGTGCTCAGAAGCACCCTCAGCGCCAATACCTGTTTGAGAACGTACAAATTGTGCTTCGTAAGCTTCAATTTCACGAGCTGCATTATCACTTTTATCAGTAATTGAGAAGAACCAGATACCAATAAATGAAACTGCAACTGAAAAGAGTGCTGGATATTTATAAGGGAAAATTGCTTCTGCATTTCCAAGAATTTGAACCCAGACAATAGGTCCTAAAATAACAAGTAGTACCGCAGTAGCTAAACCTAAAGAGCCCCCAATAACCGCGCCACGCGTTGTAAGTCTTTTCCAATACATTGATAAGAATAAAATTGGAAAGTTAGCCGATGCTGCAATAGCAAAAGCGAGACCTACAACAAAGGCAATATTTTGATTCTCAAACATAATACCCATGGCTATTGCCACAATACCCAATGCCACTGTAGCAATTTTAGAGATTCGCATCTCTGCCATACCATCTGCCTTACCTTTTTTAATAACTGAAGCATAAAGGTCATGTGAAATTGCCGACGCACCTGCAAGTGTTAAGCCAGAAACCACGGCTAAGATTGTTGCAAAGGCAACTGCCGAGATAAATCCTAAGAAGAAGTCACCACCAACAGCATGAGAGAGATGAATTGCTGCCATATTATTACCGCCAAGAATAGGAGAGCCACCATCAATAGCTTGTTTAGCTAAATCAAGATACTCTGGATTTTGATAGACCATAACAATTGCCCCAAAACCGATAATAAAGGTAAGAATATAAAAATAGCCAATAAACCCTGTTGCATAAAAGACAGATTTACGAGCTTCTTTGGCATCTCCAACCGTAAAAAACCGCATTAAAATATGTGGAAGACCCGCCGTACCAAACATTAGAGCAACTGCTAATGAAATAGCTGAGATAGGGTCACTCACCAGTCCACCTGGACTCATAATCTCAATTCCTTTCATCTGTGTTGCTGTAGCAAAAAGCGAAGAGAAGCTAAAATCATAATGTGCCATAACTGCAACTGCCATAAAAGTTGCGCCTGAAAGTAGTAAAAATGCTTTAATAATCTGAACCCATGTTGTTGCAAGCATTCCCCCAAAGGTGACATAAAGAATCATCAATACACCAACAAGGATAACAGCAATTTCATACTGAAGACCAAAAAGTAGTTGAATCAGTTTTCCCGAACCTACCATCTGAGCGATAAGGTATAAAATAACTGTTGCAATCGAACCTGAAGCCGCAAGCGTACGGATAGGTGTTTGACGCAGACGATACGAAGCAACATCAGCAAAGGTATATTTACCAAGATTACGCAACTGTTCTGCAATAAGAAATAAGATAATAGGCCAACCTACAAGAAAACCAATAGAGTAGATTAAACCATCATAGCCTTTGAGGTAAACAAGCCCAGAAATTCCAAGGAATGATGCCGCTGACATATAATCACCCGCAATTGCCATACCATTTTGAAAACCTGTAATGCCACCGCCAGCGGTATAAAAATCTTTGGCTGTTTTTGTGCGTTTTGCTGCCCAATAGGTAACACCTAAGGTACCACCTACAAAAAGTAAAAACATAACAATTGCCGAAATATTAAGTGACTGTTTCTCAATCTCTCCTTCAATTGTTCCCGAAGCAAAAAGAACTATAAACGAGAGTCCTAAAAATAGTAAAATTCGTCCCATCTTTTACTCTCCTTTCACTTTGTCTTTAATCTTTTGTGTAAGATCATCAAACTCACTATTGGCACGTTTCACATAGATACCCGTTAAAGCAAAAGCAAAAATTATAATGATTATACCTATAGGAATTCCTACCGTTGTGACCGTATCATCACCTAATGGTGTTCCTAAAGCACTTGGATTAAAAGCGATAGTTAGAATAAATAAAAAATATACTACTAACATTGAAATTGTTAATTTCCACGCAAATTTACTACGCTCACTCACTAACTTTTGAAAATTCGGATCAGCTTTTATCTGATCAACCATATTTTTATCCATAAAAATCCTTTTCTTAGATGTTTTGAGCGCGTAGAGAGGCTAAAGCCTACTCTATAATCTTATTAACAGGCATTTGAGCAATTGATTTTGCTCCGTGGGCTTTAAGTTTTGGAAAAAGTTCTCGTAAACCATTATCATCAATCACTGCCATGATATCGACCCAGTCTCCTTTAGCAAGATGTGAGACTGTTGGATTATTTGTTGGTAAAAGCTTTAAAATTTCATCTAATTTACTTTCAGGAACATTCATCATAATACAGACTTTAGGTACTGCATCGATGACAGAGTTCAACATCATAATGATATCTTCCATTTTCTTACGTTTCGCAGGATCTTCATAAGCTTTTTTATTAGCTATAAAGCGTGTACTTGTCTCAAGAACAGTATCGATGATTACAAGATTATTGGCTCTTAAAGAAGAGCCTGTCTCAGTAATCTCTACTATAGCATCTGCCAAATCTGGTACTTTTACCTCAGTTGTTCCCCAGCTAAACTCAACATTAGCCTTGACACCGTGTGATGCGAGATAATCTTTGGTAAGATTCACTACTTCAGTAGCGATTGTCTTGCCTTCAAGATCTTTAACACTCTTATATGGTGAACCCTCTTTAACAGCTAACACCCATTTTATTTTTGAATAACTTGCCTTTGCATAGGTGAGTTCACACACTTCAACAACATCTGCACGATTCTCTTTAATCCAATCAAGACCTGTCAATCCACAGTCAAGCTGACCTCCCTCTACATAACGTGCCATCTCTTGAGCACGGATAAGCATACATGATATCTCATCATCATCAATACTTGGGTAGTAGTTTCTGCTACTCACTCTAATATTGTAATCTGCTTCTTTAAAAATTTTAATAGTAGAGTCTTGAAGACTTCCTTTTGGTATGCCAAGATTTAATTGCATGTTTATTCCTTTTGGGAAATACTACCCGCTAATTATTTAGATTCACTTTAATTTTTCCCCAGTTCCTAGCATTATTGCAATCCACCTTGTATCAGCTTTGGAATCAAAAATAATCTTTGCCATAATTGTCAAAGGAATAGACAACAACATACCAACAGGTCCCAAGAGCCATCCCCAAAAAATCAATGACAAAAAGACTATAAGTGTTGATAAGCCTAAACCTGATCCCATCACCTTAGGTTCTATTATAGAACCGACAACAATATTAATAATAATATACGCAATGGCTATCTCAATTGCAGGAATAAATCCAAACTGAACAACACCAAGAAGCACAGGAGGAACTGCTGCTATTAAAGAGCCAATATTTGGAATATAATTAAGAAAAAAAGCAAAAATTGCCCAGAGAACAGCATAGTCAATTTGAAATAATACTAACACTATCCATACCAATACACCCGTAAAAATTGAGATATATGTTTTGATAAGCATATATTTTTTAATTTTATTAATAATAGCATTTAACTGTGCTAGCGTATTTTTCTTACTATCGGCTTCGTTTATCTTTTGAGTTAAATGAATAGATTCAAGTAGCATAAACGCAACTGTCAAAATAATAACAAATCCATTTGCCAACATACCTCCCAAACTTTTTAATCCCCCACTCACAACCTTCAACAATCTATTGGTATCAAAAATTGCTGCTATCTCTTCTTTGGGAACTTCAATACCATAGCTATTTAATACTATTAAGGCTGATTGAGCTTGTTCATGTAAGCGCTCTTCATAATAAGCAAGATTACTACTAAAATCATTAACAGAAGAACCAATTAAAATTCCCATAAGTCCAATAATACCGATGATAAATATAATAACTAGAAAAAGCGAAAAAGCTGATGGTAGCCCCTTATTATTTAACCATCCAAAAAATGGAGAAAAGATAATAGCGATAAATATTGAAAGCAAAAAAGGCTCAACAATACCTGCTGCTGCTTTAACTCCTGCCAAAATAACAATGATTGCTGCCATGACAATAAAGACTTCTGATGTTCTATGTTCATATCTCATATTATTACTCTTATGTTATAGTATGGAAATAATATCATAAAAGGGATGATTATGACAGATAAAAATAGAGAAATTGAGATGTATGACTTTGAGATCTTTGGACTTATTAAAGAAGCCTACAATCGCAGTGAGGGTGTAAAATGGATTTTTCTGGCTTGTATTTTTGCTTATGGAGTTGTTGCGTTTATTATTAATCTTGTTTTGGGCTTTATTTTTCCTGTAGAAAATTTACTCGCTGAGAATGCGAAATCAATACTCTCTATGCCTGTTCTTGTACCTATCATGCTAGGTATTGTGATGTTAGCCATTAAACACGTGAGAGAGCAAAACTTAGAACTTCAGTCTATATTTGATTATTATATTATTGTATGGCCATTGGTGTTTGCTTCTGTTGCGATGTATCTTATGATGGCAATAGGCTTTATGCTTCTTATCATACCTGGCATATACCTAGCCGTTTCTTATAAGTTTACACTCCCTTTAATAGCAGATAAGAATATGGGAGTATGGGAAGCCATGGAATTATCACGTCGTACAGTAACAAAACAGTGGTTTAAATTCTTTGGCTTGGATATTTCACTAATCATAATTGTTATTATCAGTGCTATTCCTTTTGGGATAGGACTTATTTGGACAATACCTTTGGCCTTTCTTGCTCATGCCTTGCTTTATCATCATCTTTTTGATGATGAATAAGCTACACTCTTACATGTAAGACTTTGGTATTATTTAGCATCTCGAACACAAAATACATAAAATTCTTTTGTCTGCTTTCTACTGCCATAGCGTCCTAAATCTAAATCAAAATACCACGCTTTTTTATAATCATCTTCTGTAGATGACCAAAAAATATCTTCTTTAATATTTTTAAAAGCGTGCTTTATAGTTACGCCTCTTCTAGAAAGTTCAAGCACAGAGCGTAGCTCTTTTTTTGAAGGAACTCTCCAATTTTTATAGTCTAAATATGCCATATCTTGACAATATTTATTAGCTGAAGGGAAATTCATTTTTTGTGAACTTGTAGCATCATGATACATTTTTGAACTTTTTGTATCTGTAACAATATCTTTTTTACTATCTCGTACATAGCTTGTATCAATATTATTTGAGTCATCATGACCTAAACCCAACCTTGGTGCAAACCAAGCTGATGCGATGGAAACACTTAAACCTAGAACTAAAGCTGCTTTTATCATCTTATACTCCTATTAACTATTCTTATAATATTAAACTTTAGAATTATAGCAATATTTTATAATAGAGTTCTTTTAAAGACTAATTAATGCTTCTATCTCACTAAATGCCTCTGCTTTATCTTGTGTTGTGCTTAACATTTTATACAGCATTTGTGAAAGGTTCTCATCTATAGTTTTTGGAACCTGTAGTACTTCTTTAAATGCTGGTGCAAAACCATCATAAGCGGTATAAGGTTTACTGCCTAGAAGTTCAAAATAGAGCTTACGTCCCCAATCAAAAAGTTCATACTTTTCCTCTTTTGCACTCTTTACATGTAAAGAAAATCCTATAGAACTATCAATATTTTTGTGACGTAAATATGCCTGTAATTTCATCATAAAACCGATACCTGCACTTGTATAAGCACTCAGTACACGCTCATGAAATTGCTCAAAACTCTCTTGTGGCTTTTTGAGACGGCGGTACTCAAGCATTAGAGATTGCACATAATATTTTGCATAACGTAAAGGTGCAGACTTTATAACACTATAGCCCTCTTCACCCTCACCGGTAAGCTTTCCACCTATTGAGATATGCACACCAAACTCAGTTTCACCATTCACTTTAGCTTTGCAACCTTCAAATCCGATATCACCTACCCCATGAATACCACACCCTTTAACACAAGCCGACCAATACATTCTGACACGACCTTCTTCGAGAGGCACAACATCAGAGAGATACTGAGACATTTCAATAGCATCAGGCTTGTTAGGAATTACACCAAAAGGACAATGCTCTGTCCCTGCACAAGCTATCATATGATTAAAATAAGGAGTATTCACACTTTTAAAAGTTTCAAAAAATGACTCTTTTAATAAGCTCTCTATAGTATCATTTGCAACACCCATTATATAAAGACTCTGCTCTACATCAAGACGAATCTCTCCAGAACCATACTGTTTTGAAAGTTTAGCGACTTCTATCATTCGACACCCACTAAAAATTCCTGAGGGAATCACTACATGTAAGGCAAATGTCCCATCTTTTAGCTGTACACGTCCTTGGTCTGGGTCGTTATTATCCATCTTTGTCATCGTCTCACCTGCTCTTGCAAAATCGATACCTGCATGAGAACGAATAGCATCTGCCATTGCCTGCATTCCTACTGCTTCAACAAGAAAGTGCAAACGATTTTTATTACGATTATCACGAAAACCAAAATCTCTAAAAAGTGAAATCAAGGTCTTATACATAGCAAGTACCTCATCTTCATCTTTTAAGAAAATATCAGCACTTTTAGCAATGCGCCCTACCTTACCACCAAGATAGAGGTTATAACCAAAACGTCCCTCTTTTTGAGCTAAGACTAAGGCGCAATCTTGTCCATATACGTTAGAGCGATTAGCAATTGAGCCTGTAATTCCTGTATTAAATTTACGAGGTAGTGCACTTATCCATTCATAATCTTGTAAAAAAATAGATTGGATTTTATTAAGAAGTCTTTGAGATGGTAAAATATTGTCAAAAGCCTTTTCATCTAAGGGATCATTAAGAATATTTCTAAAATTATCTACACCAGTTTGATACGATGAGATACCAACAGATTCAAGTTTTTTAAAAATAGTAGGTATATTTTCAATATCAAGATAGCGAAATTCAACCTGCATTCGTGTTGTAATATCTATATAATCATTTCCATAATCACGTGCTAACTCACCAACAACAATAGCCTGTTCAAAACTAAGTTGCCCACCAGGGATACGAACGCGAATCATAAACTGCTTTGGAGTAGCAGGACGATCATAAATTCCAAAACATTTTAAAAAATAACTCAAATCTTCTTTAGGTATAGAGTCATAACCCTCTTTTGCATATACTTCAAGTTGTGTAAATGCTTCTTTGGGAGTTTTTAGCTCTTTTATTTTTTCTATCTTGTTCTGTTTTTTATTACGTGCTTCAAATGCTAATTGTAATGCGCTCATGAATTATCCTTAGTTATTAAGAGATAATATCATCATACGCATGATAATTATACTAAATAGTGTTTATTTTTTATACAGAATAAGTCATCACTCTTCTTCTGGTTTCCACGTCCTAACACTAATAAACTGAGGAAATGCCTCTGGTTTGTATATTGATTTTTCATGTAAGAGGCGTAGGCACTCTTGAATACCCTCTGTAGTACTAGGGTGAGGATGGACTGTTTTCATAATATCACTCAGGCGTGTTCTATGATCCATCAAAGTTGCCACATACATAATAGAAGCCGCAGCTTGTGGACCAGCCACACGCATACCTAAGAGTTTTGGATTATCATCATCACTCACAATCATCTTAAAAAAACCATCAGTTTCACGCATAGCAATAGCACGTGAAACCAAAGCATTTTTATAAAAAACTACTTTATAAGCCCGTTTTTCTTCTTGACAATCTTTTTCACTTCGCCCAATCATAGCTATTTCAGGATTAAAAAACATAATAGTTGACATATTACGATAACGCAGAGGATGTCCTATTTTTCCATCAATTGCCTTTGCTGCAAAGCGCCCTTCCATTTCAGCTATATTTACTAAAGCTGCATTACCTGAGATATCTCCCACCGCATAGATATTATCAGCTACACGGCAGTTTTCATCAACTTTTAATAAATCACGTTCTGTGAGCTCTACCCCAATATTTTCAAGACCTAGTTTTTTAACAGTTGGTACACGCCCGATAGAGATTAAAATACAATCAACTGGAAAAACCTTTGTATGACCATCACGATATTCTAAGGTAACATCTATGTGTGTTTCATATTTATGAATGCCACGTAATCGTGCTTTATGATAAATATTGACCCCTATATCTTTTAACATCTTATCAGCATAATCACTGACATCATCATCTTCAAAAGGAATAACACGCTCTTGAGAATCGAGTAGATGTACCTGAGTTTTTCCAAATTCAGCAAAGATAGTAGCAAATTCACAACCAACTACACCTGCCCCAATAATTAACATTCGTCGTGGAAAGTTTTTAAGATTTAAGATATGATCTGAAGTGATAATACGCTCACCATCAATTTCAAGAGTTGGATGCTTTCTTGGATGTGAGCCACTTGCGATAATAAAGTCTTGCGCTTGTATTTCAACATCTGTTGCATCTTCTTGCCTAACTATCATTGTTTTAGATTTTGAGAATTTCCCCCATCCGCGAATCAATGTAAGACTCTTTGTGCTTCCTTCTTTTTTTGAAAAGGTCTCAATTTGTGCATGAATTTGATACTGTTTTTCACGCACTGCTTGATAAACTGTGTCACGAACTTGTTCATAATTTACATTGAGACTTGAGGCATTGTAACCTCTATCAATTCGTTTTGCTGTTGAGTAATCCTTAGAAATCTCCCACATAGTTTTGGAACTCAGCGCTCCATTATGAATACCAGCACCACCTACTTGACACCCCTCAATAATACAGACATGATTATCAAAATCATACGAACGCATTGCCGCTGCGAAACCTGCTGGACCACAACCAATGACACAAACATCAAATTTAAGTTTTTTCATTGTTTATCTCTTTCACTTTTTGAACTTTTTTATATGCTTGTAACAATTGAGCAGCTGACGCTCCAGATTAAGTAATTTATCAAAATTTTCAATATAATTCAGGTTGAGTATTATTTTGATTTTCTTGATATATTGCGTAAGCCTCAACTCTATTATTTTGTTTTTGAACATCACGCAATGATTCTATAATACTTGCTGTATTGTTACCCAATGAAACATCACTATCTGTTGCTACTGCAAGATAGATTTCAACTTGTGATTGTTTTGATTGATGAGCGACATATCCTGCTGCGTATTCTCTTTGTGCATCTTGTTTGGCCTGAGTTTGTGCATCTTCTAAATCTTGAGCAGCTTGATCTTCATAACGAGCATCCATCTCTTCTTCGGGAGTCAACTCTTCTACTGGCTCACTAGGCTCCGGATTTGGCACTGGCTGTATAGAATGTTCTGGTTTTTGATATATATGCATAGCTTGGTATTGATTAGCTGTATTTGATATTTCCATCATTTCTTCTCCTTCGTATATGTATTATACTCTTTTTCTTCTGCCAAAACTTTATAAATATAAAATAATTTTAAGAGATAAATTTCTACTGTATCTTTATTAAGTTCTTCAGATACTTCAAATTCACTAACTAATCGACCATCAAAGAGATCAATAAGTCTCACCTGATACTCACCTAAATCTTTATCTAAAAGTGGCAAAACAGGCAGTATAGGAATCCCTATCTCTTTAGAAATTGCATCTCTATGTTTTTCAAATCTTGGTATAAAATACGAATCATCAGAATGAATTAACTCATGAATTTTTTCACCTACACTCATTTTGAGTTGGTTGATAGGTAATATTCCACTAAAAAGTATCGTAATAGGAAATTCTGAAAGTGTTTTTACTGATTTAACCCCAAAGGTAGAATTCTGTTTATCATCTGAAATACTATGAATATATCTAACAAACTTTTCAATATTTTCATAAGAGTTCCCGTCATCTTCATAGCGGACTATCACACTTAAAGCCTGAGAAATTTTATACTTTATTTTTTCATATTTAAGTTCATCATCAAAATCATCATAGTGTAGCTTAAGCGCTAGAAACTCACCCTCTAACTCTAAGGCATTCACTAAGTTTTTTTCATTAAGCTCAATAGGATCATTAACATCACAAAGCATATTTACTATGCACGATTCAATTTCTTGTCTATTTTCTAAAGTATTCTCTCGAATACAATCTTGTAATTCTTGCAAAAGAGACGCTCCTTATGTTTTTGCTAATTTTACTCTTTCCTTGCTTACATGTAAAGAATCTTCTACTTTTTCATTTTACTTAAAATATCGCTAATTAGACTTTTCTTCTTATTGGCACCATCACCATACTCTTTATAATATTCAATTGTTTCTACATCATTTGAATCAAAATTTTTAACCATTTCATCTATACTCATATCTTCTATAATTGTCAAATGAAGCAATGCTGGTTCATAATTAGGATTTAAAGATAATGACTTGTTTAGATATTGTATCGCTTCTTCTTTTTGACCTAAGGCTGCACAACAAATACCTAAATTTCCATATGATTGTTCGCTATCACTTTTAATTGCAAGTGATTTTAAAAAATACTCTTTTGCAGTTTCAAAATCTTTCGCATCTAAATATGAAAATGCTTTTTGAAATAATTCAGAGGCTTGAATATATTGCTTCGGCGTCAATCCATCAAGAAGTGGTGTCGCAGCATCTATCTCTTGTTTCGCTAAATTATAATACTCTCTATCATCAGCTTTTTCCTCTAATTCCAATACAATTTGAAAAGTTAAAATCATATTTCCAATATCATATTTTTTCTTATATGCTAGTGCTTTGTTTATATAAGCTTCAGTAAGCACAGGATGCAACTCTATTGTCTTATTTATGTATTCCATCCCTTTGTCCATATCACCTTCAAATAGATGCAATGAAGACATTGCAAAATTAGCATAATAATAATTTGGATAGTTTTCAAAAAATTCTAATATTTTTGGTCTTGCTTGGACAATTTGATTATTTTCAAGTAGTATCAAAGCATCGTCTATTTTTTCATTTAATTGCTCATCAATCTCTATGATAAAACTTGGTGTTTTTTTAGTGGTATTGTAGTTTTGATTTGATTCATAATATTGACAATCCATACAACTATTATCTCTTATTTCGGCGCAGCATTTAGAACATATTATCTCATTATTTCTAATTATGCACTCTCTTCGTGGTTTACCTGTTTGACATAGTGGACATTTCTTTTTCAATTTATCTTCCTATCTTTTTTAGTACATAAAGTCTTATCATCTACATCCATATATTCCCACATCTCATTTTGATGTAGCCATATTGGATCTGCGTGTTTCATAATATATTCATCAACTAACATTCCATCTATTATCTCTGGTTTTCTTTGTTTTACCTGTTTTCCATCTATAAATACCCATTCGTATTTTGAATTTTTCCTTATTTTTTTCTCTTTTTTTGATAGATTATTTTTCATTTCAAGCAACTATCTCACATAAACATTTTTGAACTGTTTTTATTTCATTGGCACTCAGAGAAGATAATTTTTCTTTTATTCTAATTTTACTTAATGTTCGTATTT
>JAYEPE010000167.1:0-2979 GCA_034723735.1 Campylobacterota bacterium
TATGCAACGTGAACAACAAGATAAGCTTATGGATGAGATGTTCTCCCCTGTAAATCAAAATATACTCCCTGCATCTATAGAAGAACGTCTCGATACCTATGAACATCGTATGAATTTGGAAGATGAGGGGATTGATTATCGCATTGTAAAAGAGAAATTTTTAAACTACAGAGTGTTTACATGTAAGATGACTTTAGCAAAACATACGTCTATTGCTGTACATGCTTTAGCTTACTCTACTTTAGCACGCAAACGTGCCCAAGGTCGTATCGAATATGCAATTGACTCAGTTCATTATATGAATCGTGATGATATTCGTCTTATTAGTTTAAAATATTACAATACCTTAGCACAGACTAATTTCTTACATGTAAGTGATTTAATCTATCACACTCCCTCACTTGAGAAAGAGTTACAGTTACGAGCAGTTCTTACATGTAAGGCTTATGACTTAACTCCTATTTTTGTAGTTCAAAATATCCCTGAAGGGAAATTTTCCTTAACACTTGATGCTAAAGTGTACGAAGATACGAAAGAAAAACTTATTATTCTTTCAAAATTTAGTTAAAATTGTATAACAAAAGGAAAATTTGATGAAACTCTATGCCCCATGGGAAAAAGCCTTTAACAGAATATCCACTCCGTTTGAACACTTTTTACATGCTCAAACTACAACGGGTATCGTATTAATGTTTATGACAGTGTTAGCGCTTATACTTGCGAACACACCACTCACAGAAGCGTATGCTCACTTTTTTCATATGAAAATAGATTTAACAGTAGGGTCATGGAAACTTTCTCATACTATTCATCATTGGATTAATGATGGGTTGATGGCAATCTTTTTCTTTATCATTGGACTTGAAATAAAACGAGAAATTTTAGTCGGGGAACTTTCCAATCTAAAAGTGGCACTCTTACCTATTTTATCCGCTATTGGAGGGATGGTTTTACCTGCACTTATCTATATTGCTATTACGTATGATACAGCAGGAGCAGAGGGTTGGGGCATCCCTATGGCAACAGATATTGCCTTTGCCATTAGTGCTCTTGTACTTTTGGGTAATAGGGTCTCACCTGCATTAGTGACTTTTTTAGTGGCACTTGCTATTGTTGATGACCTTGGTGCAGTTATTGTTATTGCTGTTTTTTATACCGATCAAATTCAGATGCTACCTCTTATTTTAGCTGGTATCTCTTTTTTAATTTTAGTAGTCTTTAACCGTTTTGGTATTCACATGATTTTACCCTATTTTATTGTTGGACTGTTCATGTGGTTTTTTATGCTTGAATCAGGTGTTCACGCTACTATAGCAGGGGTTATTGCAGCTATGGCAATACCATCAAAACCTAAACAAGCACCTCTTGACTTTACCAGACATACTAAAAATTTACTTGATGAGTATGATAGCTATCCCGTAGCTACAGATCACATGATGCATGAAAGACAAAAAGCAATTCTTCTTAATATCAAAGATAAAATAAATTCTGTTGATTCTCCAGCTGCACGACTTGAACATGATCTTCATCTTCCTGTGAGTTTAGTTGTTATTCCTCTGTTTGCTCTTGCTAATGCAGGTATCACTATTGATTTTGCTTCTATTGGAAAAATTATTGTTGAACCTGTATCTACTGGAATTATCGCAGGTCTTATTTTAGGAAAAGTCTTAGGTATCTTTGGTGTTGCTTATGTAGCTATTAAATTAGGTATTGCTAAGCTTCCCGAAAAAAGTACGATGAGCCAAATTTTTGGTGTTGCCTTTCTTGGTGGTATCGGTTTTACTATGTCTATTTTTGTAGCTGACTTAGCTTTTTTAGGCAATGAATCGCTTATTTTTCAGTCCAAAGTAGGTATTTTAGCAGCCTCTCTTTTCGCAGGTTTATTTGGATTCTTTTGGTTAAAGTATTTTGCTAAAAGAGTAGAGTAGTATTTTATAAAATTCACTCTGCTTATCAATTCTTAACCACTTTTTAGATAAAATTACCTAATTTTCTCGAAGGTAATAAATATAATGATTGATGTAGTTGAAATACAAAAAATTCTCCCTCACCGTTTCCCATTTTTATTAATTGATAAAGTCACTGATTTTAATTCAGGTGAAACACTTGTTGGCTATAAAAATGTTACTATCGGCGAACATATTTTTCAAGGTCACTTTCCAGGGCATCCTATCTATCCAGGTGTTATGATCCTTGAAGGTATGGCACAAGCAGGGGGCATTTTAGCCTTTAAAAGTATGAATGCAACAGAAGAAGAGATTGCCAGTAAGGTTGTCTATTTTATGAGTATTGATAAGGCTAAGTTTCGTAATCCTGTTCGTCCTGGTGATCGTTTAGAGTATCGCATTAGCGTTATAAAGAACAAGGGTACGATTTGGGTACTTAAAGGTGAAGCTTATGTTGATGACAAACTTGTTTCAGAAGCAGAACTTAAAGCAATGATTGTAGATAAATGAGTACAATCTCTCCACTAGCTATTATTGAAGATGGCGCTGTAATTGGTGATAATGTTGCAATTGCCCCATATTGCTTTATTTCTGGTGAAGCGAAAATTGGTGATGGAACAAGCATCGCTCAAGGATCGTGCATTTATGGAAAAACAAGCATTGGAAAAAATAATATTATTTTTTCTCATGCTGTCTTAGGTTCAGTTCCACAGGATTTAAAATACAATGGTGAAGATGTTGAGCTTATTATAGGTGATAATAATAAGATTCGTGAATTTACCCTTTTTAACCCAGGAACCAAGGGTGGCGGTGGAAAAACTATCATCGGTTCGTATAACCTTTTTATGGGTTATGTTCATATTGGGCATGATGTTATTATTGGAAATCACTGCATTTTAGCTAATGCAGCAACTTTAGCAGGACATGTTGAAGTGGGTGATTACGCTGTTATTGGTGGAATGACACCGATACATCAATTTGTACATATTGGTGACTATGCAATGATTGGAGGTGCTTCAGCTGTTGCACAGGA
>JAYEPE010000168.1:0-14245 GCA_034723735.1 Campylobacterota bacterium
GGGCTTAAGCTTAAGATTGACTCTTTAGCAACATTGATTGCAGGGGGTATTACCTTTGATTCACCTGATTTAAACACTTCTAAATCTTGTTGTGATTTTAATCTTATTCCAGAGTTTGAGCTCTATGCTGATAAAGATGATATGAATTATGATCAAGATATCATAAGGCTTATTGGTGAAAAAGCATATAACCTTGATCCTGATATAAGTGCAATTTATTATAAAGGTGTCACTGCAGGAAAAATTGACTCTATCAATTATGATCCTAAAAAAGACATAACATACATTGATATCAAACTTAAAAAAAGTTTTTCTACGTTTGTAGAAAAAAAAGCTTACTTTTGGATAGTTGAGCCAAAACTTACTCTGAGTGGTATTTCTGGTCTTGATGCTATTGCTAAGGGTCCTTATATTGCATTGATTCCTCATAAAGGTAGTGTTAATAAAAATAATCAATTTCCTCTACATGTAATGCCACCTAAAAGTGATGGCACCTCTATTGGTTTGAGGGCAAAGGATATTGGTGCGCTACGAGTAGGCAGTAGTATTTTTTACAATGACATAGAAGCAGGCTATATTAATGCTATTACGCTGGCTTCGGATAAAAAAGGTCTCTATCTTGACGCTGTTATAGAGAATGAATATAGTAAGCTTTTGAATGATAGTTCACTTTTTTATCTTCGAAATGCTCTTGAAACAGATATATCACTCTCACAGATAAAAATTAAAGCAAAATCACTTAAATCGATGATACAAGGGGGCATTGCTTTTGAGACTGATAATCTCAAGGCTCCACGCCAAAAAAAGAATTTTACTCTTCATGATAGTTTTTTAGATACCCAAAAAACACGCTACCTCAATAATGGAGGCAAACGTTTTACCTTACGCACCCAAAATTCTCATTCACTCAAAAAAGGGGTTCTTGTATATTATAAGCACTTTAAAGCAGGGGAAGTTCTTAGTGTAGAGTATAATGAAAAAACAGATAATATTGATATTGAAGTTTATATTGAAAAACGTTTTGCTTCTAAAATTAATGCCTCAACACATTTTTATAATGCAAGTGGTATCAATGTATCACTCGATTTTCCTAATGTAAATGTTGATATGCAATCCTTACAAAGCCTTCTCTCTGGTGGGCTCTCTTTTATAACACTTGATACAACAAAACAGGGTAATATACCAAAAGAATTCAGACTCTATGATGATTATAAGGATGCTTCGGATGAAAGTTACAAAGCCATGCTTCACCTTGATAGTGCTATGAATCTCAGTGTTGGCAGTAAGATTTTACATAAAGGTATTGTAATTGGAAAAGTAAGTGAAATAAGTCTTATGCCACAGGGTGTAGAAGTTCTTATGAGTATTGAAAAACTTTATACATATCTTATGCGTGCAGATAGTGTAATATCTATTTCTAAATTCAAATTAGGCTTAGATGGTGTTAAAAATGCCGATGCAATCATCAGTGGACCTTCTTTACATGTAAGCTTTGGTACCTCTAAGCTTTTAGGCAAACACTATATTCTCAAAAATATTTTAAGTCATAAAAATCAACTTAGAGAGGGATTGCGAGTTGCTGTTTCTGCCGCGCGTCGTAGTTCACTCAAGGTTGGCTCACCTGTCTTATATCGCCAAATACAAATTGGTGATATTGAAGAGTATCGTCTAAGCGATGATGCCACACAAGTTGAATTTTCACTTTTTATTGATCCATGTTATGCACATTTAGTTCGTAATAATTCATATTTTTATAATGCTTCTGCTATTGGTATTGATATTGACTTAGGTGGTATCAAAGTAAAAACAGAAACATTAGAGACAATGATGGCAGGTGGTATTATTTTAGTAACGCCTACAGAATTTAAAGATGAGGCTAAAGAGATGCAGATATTTAAACTTCATGATGAAGCTCAAGAAGAGTGGATGCATTGGCATCCAAAATCAAGTAGCTCCAATCCTATGTGTCAGTAGATCCATAATAGTGTTCACGCGATAAGATTGTTTGTGCCCAAGGAGACTGTGTTGGAACTTCACCCATAACACCGTCTTCACCAAAAATACTCTTTTCTTTGACACTTAAAATCTTTTGAGCCATTTTCAAGTCATCTTTTTGAACACGATATGCACTCTCAAATCCATCAATTTGCGAAGGGTGAATAACTGTTTTACTAATAAAACCCTCTTGTAAATCACGTGTAACCTCAGCTATAAAACCCTCTTTATCTTTATAAAAAGGATATACTGCTGCACTTATTTCATAACCTGAAGTTTTAAAGATATGTAGTAGATTTGCCATAGATAAAGAGGGCGCGAGCATATCATACAAAGCGCGCTTAGATGAACGTTTTAAGCCAAGTTGACGTAACATATCCTCAGCTCCAAAACGAATCAATAAGACCTGATCCTTAATAGTGTCAAGTTCTTTTTTGATAAGACGCATACCCTCAGGATTAAAAAGTTCTTCACCTTCAATAGAGGGCATAATATAAAAACTATAAGGCTTTAAAAGTTCTATATACCTATACATGCTCTTACATGTAAACTTTGCAAGAATAAAGCCATCTATCTTCTTAATGCCTCTTACATGTAAGAGTTTTTTGAGAATTTGAGTATTTCTAGGACGAATAAAAAGATATAAATTACTCACTTCATAGCTTTGCAACAGTTCTTGAATAAGTGCTATTGCCCTCTCTAGCTCACTTACATGTAAACCATCTTCAGTATCAATAACTAAACTGCGTAAATGACTCAAGCGGGTACGTTTTAATATGTCAGATAAGTTTTTATGTGTAGCAGGTACAAAGAGAGTCGCACCTAAGGCTATTGGATCAATAACTCTTAGCATTAATAGCCTCGTAAATAATATCCAACATGATAACGAATCAATGTTTTTTGCTCTGGTCGAGGGTAGCGACTATAGGCATACTCTATCGTCTCTTTTGTTGTATCATCTAAGATATAAAAACCACTTCGTTTCACAAATTTTATATCTGATATATCCCCATTTGGGTAAAGATAAAACTCAATTATATTATCCTCATTTACTCGTAAGTTATTAGGAAGATTAATACCACCTACACGAGTTAAGACCTGCTGTGTAATACGACGCATAATCTCTTGATTATCAAGTATGTACTTTTGTTCACCTTCACTAAGTTTACCAAAAGTATCACCATAAGCTTTTTTGATATCCTCGCTGATACGACTTTCACGTTTTGTTGATGTTGTTTTGGTGAGCTCTTGTTTATCAGGTTCAACCTCTTGGGAGAGGAAACTATAGAGTTTGTTATGCTCTTTAGGCTTCTGCGGCTTTTTTGTTATATTTGCTTCAGCAATTTCTTTTGGTTTTTCAATAGGCTTTGGTTTAGGTTTTGGCTTTACCTTTTCTACAGGTATATATGGTTTTTCTGGAGGCAATGGCACTGTTTTTTTGGGTTTTGGTTTACTTGGCTTAGGTTTTGGCTTATTGATAGGTTTCGTTTTGATAGGCTTTTTAGGTGGCTTCACAAAAGGTTTTTCAACAAGTTTTTTAAGCTGTTCTCCCTTAGGCATTGGCGGTGCTATCTTAGATTCTTTTCTTTTATTTTTTGTTAAAGACTCTTTTGCTGCTTTTGGATTCTCTTTTAAAGAGACTTTAATGCGCTGTTGCTCTTTTTTTTGAGCTGTTTTTTTCTCAGGCGCTATGCTTCCTAAAAATACAAAAAGCATGATTAACAATATATGAAAGAGTAGGGCAATTAAAAAAGCGGCAGTTGAACGTCTCATTTATTCCATTTTTTATATAATTAGCGTATTATATCGATATAATACCAAAAAGATATAGGATAATAATCAATGAGCACAAATGCATCAATTCAGGCTTTTAAAGAAGCACAAAATTTAATTCCAGGAGGTGTTAATTCACCGGTACGTGCCTTTAAAAGCGTCGGAACAACACCTATCTTTATAAAAGAGGGTCAAGGCGGAAAACTTATCGATATTGATGATAATGGTTATGTTGATTATGTTCAAAGTTGGGGGCCACTGATTTTTGGTCATCGTGACGAGAGCATTGAAGCGGCTGTTGTCGAAGCGGTAAAGCATGGCTTAAGCTTTGGTGCACCAACATTGGCAGAGACAGAGTTAGCTCAAGAAGTTGTCTCTATTTTTGAATCTATAGATAAAGTACGTTTTGTAAGTAGTGGAACCGAAGCAGTGATGAGTGCAATTCGTCTAGCACGTGGTTTTACAGGGCGTGATGATATTTTAAAGTTTGAAGGCTGTTATCATGGACATAGTGACTCGCTCTTAGTCCAAGCAGGTTCAGGTGCGGCAACTTTTGGAAATCCAAGTTCACCTGGTGTTCCTGCCGATTTTACAAAACACACACTTCTTGCAAAATATAATGATATTGAAAGTGTCAAAAAATGTTTTGAGCAGAGCAGTGATATTGCTTGTATTATTATTGAACCAATTGCTGGTAATATGGGACTTGTTCCAGCTGATAAAGAGTTCTTAGCTCAACTGCGTACACTATGTGATGAGAATGGCACACTTCTAATTTTTGATGAAGTAATGAGTGGTTTTCGTGCTACACTCTATGGAGCAGAGAGCATTACAGGAACTTCTCCTGATATCATTACTCTAGGGAAGGTTATAGGTGGTGGTATGCCAGTCGGTGCTTTTGGAGCTAGAGCTGAAATTATGGCACAACTTTCTCCCGAAGGCCCAGTTTATCAAGCAGGGACATTAAGTGGAAATCCCGTTGCTATGGCAGCAGGATTAGCAGCAGTTCGTAAAATCAAAGCCAATGCGCCTATCTATAAAACCTTGCAAAACCGTGCACGACGCTTAGTCGATGGTATGAAAGAAGCTGCAGCAAAGAATGGTATTGCACTACAAGTTGATGTTCGCGGATCAATGTTTGGTTTTTTCTTTAATGAGAATAAGGTTATGAACTTTGATGATGCTGCCAATAGTAATCTTGATATGTTTGCAGCTTTTCATACTGAGATGATGCAAGAGGGTTACTATTTTGCTTGTTCTCAATTTGAGACAGGCTTTATCTCTACTGCAACAACTGACGCAATGATTGAAGATACAATTGCAGCTAGTGAGCGTGTATTTGGACGCATCAATGGCTGAAGATAAAAAACAAAAATTAAAACCTGTTATTGAGGGAGCAGAATCACTCTCTCTTGGTATCTCTATTGTTGTTGCTACACTTTTAGGTATAGGAATAGGTTTAGCTTTAAAAAATATTTTTGAGATTGACTGGCTCTTGTGGGTTGGAGTATTTATAGGTGTTGCAGCAGCTATTTTAAATATTTATAAAGCCTATTCAAAGCAATATAAAGAGTTTGAAAAGCTCTCTAAAGAAGACCGCTACAATTATCAGAAATATCTTGATGACGATGAGGATGATAAATATTAAAGCACTTATAATTGTACAAATAGCTATCTTCTCACTTTGGCTCTACTCTTTTGAGTTTTTTATCAATTTTGAAGTGGCATGGTTGAGTGCTTTTTTGATTATGCTAGGCTCTATGTATAGTTATCAAAATCTTGTTGCCAAACGTGTTGAGGCATACGAAAGCAATGATGATCTTGATGCCATTGATAAGATTGATGATCCCTATGATTTGTACAGCGAGGTACCCGCTATAGAAGATGAAGAGCGTGATATCTCAGACATTGTAAAAGAAGAAAAAGCGCGACTCAAAGCTAATAAAATCAATGGGATTAAAGCAGGTGCTCCTGCAACCGTCTCTTTTTTTAGATTATTACCTTATCTCTTTTTAGTTATGGGCTTTATCGGCTTAAACAATAATGAACTCTTACTACTACTTCCCTATTTACTAGGGCTTGGAGTAGGTATTATATCTGCTTTTTTTATGGGAAAGATTTTTTTTACTAGTGACTTACAATAGGAATATTGATCATCATTCTTGTATCTCTAAATTCTACAAAAAGACTGTTTTGTAGTGCTAATGCCTCAATTTCACCTTTTATTTTTAGGTTCATTAACTCAGATTTTACTTCCAATGTGAAGAGTGAGTACTTCACTCCTTCAAAGTGAACATGCTCCCCTATACGAAAATAAATCTTAAAATAGATTTTTTGATTTTCATTCATGGATTGAATTATTTTATTAACCATTTTGATAAAAGGATTTGTTTGAAGACGTAATTCAGGTAAAGAAGGATCGAAATCTCTAAAAAATTCAATACTATTTCCAATGGAATTAGAACTAATACATAAATCAACTAAGTTATAGATATTAACAAATTCACCTTCTTCTTTTGGTTTTGAAAACTTATATGAAGGCATTTGATAGAGACGAATTCCTATCTGATCTTCATTTTCATACCCAACCGTAATACCAAAGAAGCGATAGCGTCCATATTCTAAGTCTAAAAATATTGTATTAAAACCAAAAGAGCCACTTGCATAAGTGAGAGCGAGTTCATAAATTAATTTAGCATCAACACCACCAAGAAGAAATTGCGCTTCACTATTGAGTGAAGCTACTTTTGCATTGGAATTAAAGAGGATAAAAGGATTGTAATCATGTTCAATCCACTGTTGATCGAAGTTCATAAACGTAAGTGCTATGCTTCAATATAATTTTTTAGTTTACGACCTACTTTAGGGTGTTTTAACTTTTTAATAGCACTTGATTCGATTTGGCGAACACGTTCACGTGTAACACTTAGCTCTTTACCAATCTCTTCAAGTGTGCGATCACTCTCATCATCCATAATTCCAAAGCGCATTTTAATAACTGCTTGTTCGCGCTCATTCAGCTGATCAAGAACCGATTCAATCTGAATTCTAAGATCATCTTTTAAAATAGCATCAGCAGGGGAGAGTGATGTTTTATCTTCAATAAAATCACCAAAACGTCCATCATCTTCATTACCAATAGGTGCTTCAAGTGAAATAGGCTCTTTGGTTATTTTGATAACATTTTTAACTTTTTCAATACTAAGCCCCACTTCATCTGCAATAATATCAACACCCGGTTCACGACCATGCTCTTGAAGATATTTACGCATAATTTTATTAATACGATTAATTGTTTCAATCATGTGAATTGGAATACGAATTGTTCGGGCTTGATCTGCAATTGCACGACTAATCGCTTGACGAATCCACCATGTTGCATACGTAGAAAATTTATAACCCTTTTGGTATTCAAATTTATCAACCGCTTTCATAAGTCCGATATTTCCTTCTTGAATAAGATCCAAAAATGGAAGACCCCGATTTGTGTAGCGTTTAGCAATAGAGACAACAAGACGTAAGTTACTTTTTGCCATACGTGTTTTAGAAATTTCAGAGATTCTCTTACCACGTATAATCTGCTCTAAAATATCATTAAGCTTATCAGGTGTCATATCAAAGCTATCTTTGGATGCTTCTTTAGTCTGAATAAGTTTTTTGATTTCCATATAAGTACTTACCATAGTGGCTTCAGGAACTTTTAATGCTATCTGCTCCTTTGTAAGATTTATAATATCCTCAACAATAGCAACATGATTCTTTTTTAAAGTATCATTAAAAAGCGGAAGTTTATATTCTAAACGTTTTAATTCTCTATCAAAACCATCATCACTTTTAAGTGCTGTTTCCATAGAGCGTACAAGTTCGTTGATAAGCTTAGATGTTGGTCCAAGATCAAGTAGTTTTTCTCTAAGTATTGCTTTTTTAAAGGCAACAATCATGTAGTCATGAATCAGTTCTATTGTAAGTACAATTTCATCAACTGTTTCATCTTCAATTTTTTCACTTGCTTTAAGCCAGTCTTTTTTAGCTTTTTCAAGTGCTTTAAAGCTTGTCATAACTTTATCTACACGTTTTTTATCTTTTGCACTTAGCTTTTTCTCTGCTACTTCAGCACTATCAACAGGAGCATTTTCAACCTCTTCTTCTTTTTCATCTTCAAAGCTTTTAAAAAGCTCTTTAACACGACGTTCACGATTAATAAGTGGATCTTTATAATCTAAGATAAAATCAATAAGATAAGGAACAGAACAGATAGCATCGATAATAATACCTTCGCCATGTTCGATAGTTTTAGATATTTCAATCTCTTCTTCTTTAGTTAAAAGAGGAATTTGTCCCATTTCACGAAGATACATACGAACAGGAGAGTCTGAACGCGACCACTCCATAAGTTCATGTTTTTTTAGAATGTCAAAGTTTTCACCATCTGATTCTAAAATAAGTTTTTGTTGCGCAGCACGTCGTGCATCAGCTTCTTGTTTATTGAGAAGTTTTGCATGTTCTGAGGCGGTGTATAAGCAACGCTTATTTTTCTCAGCAAGCTTAAAAACATTTTTTGCTTGAGCAAGAGTAGGTTGTTTATCGAAATGTGAAACAATTGACTCGTAAGTCATACAATTTGATGATTTATGGTCAGTAAAAAGGCTTTCTAAGAGCTTGTTGAGTTCTTTTGTAGTCATAGTATGAGGATACTCCGCTTCTGTAATAAAAGTGGTGGATTATACCGAAATATTTATTAAATATATCTTATCAATATCTAAAATGAAAGTTGGAACGACTATTGCTTTTTCTTGAATAATTTTACATGATAGGAAGTACTATGCAAAGTGGATTTTATTCAGCAACTGGGGGAATGGTAACACAGTTTAACCGTCTTGACTCCATTGCTAATAACCTTGCAAATGTTAATACAGCAGGCTTTAAAAAAGAGCATGCTATCGTAGGTGATTTTTTACGACTCTATAAAAATGCTCGTGATGAAATGCCACTTGAAAACAATACAAAAGAGGGAGCGCAATTTTATAATCGTTCTATGGATCGTGTTCCTCAAGTTACTGATCGCTATACAGATTTTTCTTTAGGGAACATGGCAAAAACAGGCAATACTCTTGATTTTGCTCTCTCACAAGATTCACTCTTTTTTGCAGTAAATACACCAAATGGAATACGTTTAACCAAAGATGGATCTTTTACTCTCAACGATCAAGGTGTTTTAGTAACAAAACAGGGCTATGAAGTCTTAGCAAGTGATTATTTTGAGACTCAAAATACTATTAATTTTAATACAGAAGATGCCATTATTGAATCTGATAAAAATGGGCACCTCTACAATAGCATACCTGGTTCTTCTCAGCTTATCCAAAATAATATGCTCATGGTAGTTAGCCCTGAAAATATTCAAAAACTTGTTAAAGAGGGTGATAATCTCTTTATTCCCGAATCATTAGACTCTTTACATGTAAAGGAAGAGAGTGGTTCAGTTTTACAAGGTTTTGTTGAAAAAAGTAATGTCAACCCTATTAATGAGATGATTGCCATGATTGAAGCCAATCGTCTTGTAGGAATGTATCAAAAAGCTATGGATTCTCAGATGAGTGATCTTAACCGTGATGCAATTGAAAAAATTGCCCGAATCAACTAATAAACTAAAGGACACACCATGATGCAATCACTCTACACCAGCTCTACTGGAATGATGGGAATGCAAACGCAAATTGACACAACTGCTAATAATATTGCCAATGTTAATACTATTGGTTTTAAAAAATCACGTGCAGAATTTGCAGACTTAATGTACCGTGTTCAAGAGTATGCAGGAACTTCAACGAGTGATACTACGAAATCTCCAACAGGCATTGAAGTCGGTTTAGGAGTTCGCGCTACCTCCATCAATAAAATATTCTCAGAAGGAAGTTTAAAGCAGACGGATAATAGTCTTGATATTGCAATTACGGGTAAGGGTTTTTTTAAGATGGAGTTACCTGATGGTACTGAGGTCTATTCACGAAATGGTGCTTTTAAAATTGATGAAAATGGAACAATGGTCAATAGTGATGGCTATATGCTAATTCCTGAAGTTGTTATTCCTGAAGATGCTACGAATATCTCTATTGGTGCAGATGGTATTGTAACGGTTACACAACCAGGTCAGCCTCAAGCAACGCAAGTTGGACAAATTTTAACTACAAACTTTATTAACCCTGCTGGCTTGCACTCTATGGGAGATAATCTTTATCTTGAAACAGATAGCTCAGGACAACCTGTCGATGGTACTCCAGGGGTAGATGGTCTAGGTGTTTTACGACAAGGTTTTGTAGAGCTTAGCAATGTACAACTTGTTGTTGAACTCACAGACCTTATCACAGGACAACGTGCCTATGATGCCAATTCAAAAGTTATTACAACCAGTGATGAGATGCTACAAACTGTCAATGGATTAAAACGATAAACTCCCTAAAATAGGATAATATTTAATAATATTAATTTTTTACTGCCTTCTTTTATCTCTCTCATTAATCATTTAGATATAATCACGAAAATAAATTCAGGCATGTCCTGATTTTTCTAGGATTTTATAATATGCAAAAAATTGAAGGTAAAGTCTGGAATTTTGGTAAAGATATTGATACCGACTTAATCATTGCTGCGAGATATCTCAATACTTCTGACCCAAAAAAACTAGCCTTACATGTAATGGAAGATGCTGATCCGGAATTTGTTTCAAAAATGACTCCTGGTGATATTATTGTTGCTGATGAGAACTTTGGATGCGGATCATCTCGTGAACACGCACCTATCGCTTTAAAAGCTGCTGGTGTCGCTGCTATTGTTGCTCCAACATTTGCACGTATCTTTTATCGTAATGCTTTTAATATGGGATTGCCTATTTTTGAACTTCCTCAAAGTATGGAAATTAAAGAAGGTGAACATATCTCAATAGATATGGAAGCAGGTACTATTACTAATACTACAACAGGAAAAAACTACTCATTTACAGCTATTCCTGAGTTTATGCAAGAACTTCTTAATGCAGGTGGATTAATGAATTACGCAAAAGATGAAATAGCAGCACAAGGATAAAAATGAAAAAATATAATATTGCCCTCATAAAAGGGGATGGAATTGGTCCTGAAATCATTGATGAAGCTGTTAAAGTTCTTGACGCTGTAGCTTCTGATGAAAATTTTGATTTTTCGTATGAAGAGCTCCTTATGGGTGGATGTGCTTATGATATTACAGGCGATCCTCTTCCAGCAGAAACAGTTGAAGGTGCTTTTAATAGTGACGCTGTTCTTTTTGGAGCCATTGGTGGCGAACAGTGGGATTCACTGCCTCGTGAAAAACGTCCTGAAAGTGGATTATTACGTTTTCGTAAAGAGCTAGGTGTTTTTGCAAATCTACGACCTGCTGTTGTTTATGATGAACTTATTAATGCTAGTTCTTTAAAACCTGAAGTTGTCAAAGGCGTTGATCTTATGGTAGTGCGTGAGCTTATTGGTGGCATCTATTTTGGTGAGCCTAAAGGTCGCGAAGGTGATAAAGCCTACAATACTATGGTATATACACGTATGGAAATTGAACGTATCGCCCATGTAGCCTTTAAAATTGCGATGGAACGTGATAAACGTGTTCTTTCTGTAGATAAAGCGAATGTACTCGATGTTAGTCAATTATGGCGTGAAGTTGTTGAAGAGGTTGCTAAAGAATACCCTGAGGTAAGCTTATCACATATGTATGTTGATAATGCCGCCATGCAACTTATTCGTGATCCTAAACAGTTTGATGTTATGCTAACGGGTAATATCTTTGGAGATATTTTGAGTGATGAAGCAAGTATGCTTTCGGGTTCCATTGGACTACTACCATCAGCATCAGTTGGAAATAAGATAGGTGTATATGAGCCTATTCATGGCTCTGCACCTGATATTGCAGGGCAGGGTATTGCTAATCCCATAGCAACCATTGCAAGCGCTTCGATGATGTTACGTTTTGCTCTGGGTGAGACCAAAGCAGCTGATCGTATTGATACAGCAATCAAGCAAGCTTTAGCAGAAGGGTATCGCACTAAAGATCTTGCTGATTTTGATGCTAAGGAAATCTGCTCAACAACAGAGATGGGTTCTATCATTGCCAATTATGCGGCAAAATGCAAACACTAACACTCGCTAATATTTATGAACTTCAAGGCCTTAAAGAAGAGGCACTTGAAATTTATAAAGAGGTATTGAGTCGGGATCCTTCTAATTATGAAGCTAAAATTGCGTTACGCCGTTTGAGTGGAATGCGTCGTAGGTTTATGGGTGTCAACAAAGAGATGAAAGATTTTTTTATTCAGATGGATGATAAAATTGAATATATTGAATTTGAAAGATGGTTATTAAAATAATGGAATTAAAAGACGTAATTTTATCAACACTTGCTGAGATGGATAGTACTACTCAAGAAGACGATAAAGCACCTAACACAGTAGAGCAAGACCCTGCTACAACAAACTATGATAAAAAAGAGACTTTAGAACCTATCGCGACCATAGATGAAGAACAGCGTTATCTTGAAGGTATTCGAGAACGTCTGTTAGTCCTTTTTGAGGGTTTTCAATCTCCTAATAACACACAAATAGAAGCCAAGGTGGATTTGACTTTAAATTTTCTAGAGTACCTCCTTGCAACTATTGATACACGACTTGAAAAGATAAAATAGTGACTACAAATCAATATCGAATACTTATAGATTCTCCTGATGAAAAAGGCTTAGTGTATAAGATATCTAAAATATTTTTTGAACATAACCTTAATATAATTTCCAATAATGAATTTGTTGATAGAGAAAATAGTAAATTTTTTATGCGCAGTGTTGTTGCAGGAACAATTGATTCTCAAGAACTTCAAGATAAATTAGCCAATGTTCTCTCTAAAAATGCTGTCATACATGTTATCTCTCCTCAAAAGAAAAATATCGTTTTAATGGTAACAAAAGAGTCTCATGCACTTGGTGATATTTTAATTCGCTATGAAGCAGGAGAATTAGATGCTAATATTGTAGCCGTTATATCCAACTATGATCTGCTTGAACCACTAGTATCAAAATTTGATATTCCTTTTATTACGGTTTCTCATGTTGATCGTACTCGCGAAGAGCATGAGGCAGAAGTTCTTAAAGCACTCGCTAATCTGGGTCAATTAGACTATATTGTCTTGGCAAAATATATGCGTATTCTTACACCAAATTTTGTTGCATGTTATGCAGATAAGATTATTAATATTCATCACTCTTTCCTTCCTGCTTTTATTGGCGCAAATCCCTATAAACAAGCCTTTGAACGTGGTGTTAAGATTATTGGAGCTACCGCACACTATGTGAATAACAATCTTGATGAAGGTCCGATTATTGCTCAAGAAATCATCCCTATAGATCATGCCTATAACTGGAGGGATATGCAACGCTCAGGAAGAGATGTCGAAAAAATTGTACTCTCACGAGCATTAAAATTGGCTCTTGAAGACCGAATCTTTGTATATGCCAATAAAACGGTAATATTTTAATGTTTAATATTGTCCTTGTTACCCCTCAAATCCCTAACAATACAGGAACAATAGGGCGCTTATGTGTTAATACTGCTTCTTCTTTGCATCTTATCAAACCATTGGGTTTTGATATAACCGAAAAAGCAGTTCGACGTGCAGGATTGGATTATTGGGAAAAACTAGACTTACATGTATATGAAGATTTAGAAGATTTTTTCCAAAAACATCAAAATAGTTCACGATTTTTCTTTGCCACTACAAAAACAGATAGACCTTATTTTGAGGCAGATTTTCAAGAAGGTGATTTTATTTTTTTAGGAAGTGAAACAGCAGGACTTCCCGAAACACTTCTTGAACAGTTCCCGCAGCAGTGCCTCACTATCCCTATGAGTAAAGAGGGACGAAGTCTTAATCTTGCCATTAGTACAGGAATCATACTTTATGATGCTATTAGACAAAACTTTACCACTTACAAGGAAGTCATGTGAATCCTATAGTTGACACCATTGTAGCTATTTTATTTGTAATGCTGATGATTTATATTCATCGTGGATACCATCTTTCTAAAATGCGTGAGCGTGAGGAAGAAGAGGCTAGAGAGAAAGAGCAAGAAAATACTAAAGAGTAATTAATTTTACGCACTGCTTCTTTAAAGCCTTAAAAGATTATCTAAACGCTGTTTTTTCAGAGTTTTGTATATATCAAAATCACTATCAATACTCACAATAGTTTTGATTTTTTCTCTATTTTCAACATAACTCTTATGTGTGATATTTCATCTTGAGATATATTATAAACATTGATACCACCAATCTCAATTCACTTTATGATGATACTTACTTGACAAAAGGTATCATTTAAGATAACATAATAGTATGAATAAAAAATGGAATATTACATTTTATAGTGATAAAGTCAAAGATGAAACATTAGATTTGCCAGATGGAATT
>JAYEPE010000169.1:0-2960 GCA_034723735.1 Campylobacterota bacterium
CGAACGTAGCTTTATTTTGTCCGACTGCATGTTTTTGTTAGGTGATTTTACTTATCCATCAAAGAGCGTTCGTTGCTGTATATTATTTTCTGAATTTGCAAAAACAAATACTTTCTCTAAGGTTTTAATACCAATTCCTTTTATCCGTGCAAGTTGATTTAGTTGAAAAATATCAGGTCGCTCCAGTGCTTTGACAACTTTTTCGACATAATCCTTTCTCAATTTAGTTGCTTTGGATATTTGAACTAAATCTTGCGATAATATCCAGTTTTTAGTTTTATCATACAAGTCATCTTTTGCTTTTGGGTCATATCTATATATCTCAATATCTAAATCAATTTTATCCAAGTAAGACTTCATTATATTTAAGCTATCTTCTTGAGGTATACCTCCTTTGTCGGCACCAAGTAGAGGAAATGCAATAGACTCAATTCCTCTTTCTTTATAAGTATTGCAAAATTTTTTAAGTCCGGCATGTAAGTATTCTTTTTTAGATGGGTATTTCCAGTGTTTCTTTGTAGGAAAATTTAATACCCATTTACCTTTTGATTTATATATCCACAACAGCCCAATATCTATTTTATTTTCATCGCATAGAATTATATATTTATCGTGCATTTCTGGATATCTAAGACGACACTCAAGTGCAATACCAGCACCCATAACACCAACACAATTTACTGTATTTACAATTGTTTGGCATTCACTTGTAAAAATATTTCCTGTTACAATTTGTACGCTCATAATCTTCCTCTAAAAAAATAGCTCTCTTGTTTTAGTGGCATTATTACATATACGTAAAAGTTGTTTTATGCTAGGATAAATCAATACTTCAGCACATCTTTTTCTTTTCCCATCTTCAAAGTCATTCCAATAAGAAGCATTTAATACTTCCCATGGTAAATGTATTAAATCATCTAAAGAGTTATAAAAATTCGTGTTTATAGCCGCCGCATTACCATCAGTGAATAAAAAGTTTTTTTTTGATAATACTGATAGCGATATTTCGATCAAACACAATTCATTTTGAATGTTTTTTCTAACATAGAGCATTGGGTTTCTAATATTAAAATATGTTGGAGTATAATCATGGATTTTCCTGCCATATATTGGGTCTTTTGCTTCACGCCACCTTTGAACACCATGATCTGATATATCAACTGGATCAGCTGAGTTAATTGCTTGTGTATTGCTCAATATTCCATGCCGCAAAATATTTACAACATTATCTCTATGTGTCATATGCCATAGTGAATTAACACCTTTGTTTTCAAATGACAGAACAATCGGATTAAAATCTTCCTCGATTGAGTCATTAAAATATTCATTGAGTGGCTTATTCTTATTGCTCTCTTCCTTAAGTTTAGTTGGTGAAGTAACTCTGTCATCAGGTAAATCTAACTCGCTCAATAAGTCTTCTATTGATTTATCGGTATCTTTTCTTTGCGTGCTTGATGATTTTTCAGTAGACGTAGAAGAATCACCAGAGAGCAATCCAATTAACCATAAAATAAAAATACCTATTATCCATTCCATAGCACACCTTTTTATTTGTAGAATTCCATATTGAATTTATCCCAAAACAGGGATTGCAAAAGTCAATTTAATGTCCTGTTAAATTTCCTTTTCGAAGATAACAAAATCCTGCCAGAGTTAACTACACTTGCATAATAATAAGACACTCCGGGCTTGTCCAACCAAACGGATAAAATCGTGGTTCGTTCCTCACACAATCTATCCTTTTTCCTTAGGCTAATTATCAAATTTCATCTCTGCAACATATGAGTCTCTTCTTTGAATTAATTCTCTGATAATAGATACGGCTTGTGAAAGATCATTAGCAAACGGCTCTTTGAGAATATCTTCGGCCTCTTCAAATTGACTTAGCTCTCTTTTTATTTCCGCCATCATGATACGGTCATTATCGTCAGAAGGATCAAGCATCTTACCAAGTGCTTCTAAATTTACTTTTTCTTCATCAGATAAGAGTTGTTTTATCTTGTTAGTACCTCGTCTATTATTATTTCCTGCCCACCATGCATGCAGACGAAGATAATGCTCTTTTTTTCTGCCAAGATTATTTTTTTTCAATACAGCAAAGTAGTTTTTTAATTCTGGTACGCTATATGATTTAGCACCTTTGTAAGCTTCCTCATTATCGCTGAATTGCTCAATTTTTCCTATTTTCTCCTGTTCATCAATCCATATGAGAGCTTGGCAGTGAGGGCATTTTACAAGCCAAAAATGTTCAGGAAGCATTGGTGCGTCTCTTTTGCCATCACTCCAAAATGTAGCACCAAACGTATTACCGGAAGTAGTAGTATGTTCTTTTATCGAAGCAGAACATTCTGAACATTTTTTGATTACTATTGGACCAGGTAACATTTTCGTTCTCCTTTTCTTAACATAACGGCATTTATCGGCAATTCAAATATGTTACACACACCATCATTCTTAGCTTCCCTCCGGCTTGATGCTGCCAGAGTTGAGGTCATCTTGCGAGTCTCTCTTCCAGTTCGTACTGAGGGGCTTCATTGTCCCCCGGGCTTCATACAAAACCGTTAAGATACTCAACGTTTGTTAAGGTATCCTTAACCCTGAAGATAACCCAAATAAGACAACAATTCTTTATTTCCCTTACTGTCAATTACGTCATTGAAGCCTCAAACCTGTACCTGCCAATGAGATGTCATGCTTTTTTGCACTGTTTTCTGCACATCTTTTTTTAACAAGTGCTATCATCTGGTGTTTACCTTGTCAATTAAAAAGATTTTCTGAAAAGGTCTCTGAAATTGTTGGCTGTTCCCCCTGGTTAAATTTAAGTGTCAACAATGTATATCTTTCCAACACCTCTAAAAACAGCGTTAAAAAGGTCTATTTTTTAATTGTTGACACTGTTTCTAAAAAGGTTTATAATCTTCTTAACAGTTTTTCAATAATCTATAATCTTTCAACCGGGG
>JAYEPE010000170.1:0-2950 GCA_034723735.1 Campylobacterota bacterium
TGTAAAGGGTAAGCGAGCTTTGATTTTAGGTAGTGAAGGTGAGGGTTTAAGTACTCGTGTAGAGAAAAAGCTTGATTATAAAATTAAAATTGAGATGCAACATGGTTTTGATTCACTTAATGTGAGTGCAGCAGGTGCTATATTAATCGATAGGATGCGTGATGCCTGATATTCTCGATACAATAAAAGCATATGATATAGAGACGATACATTACCGTACAAAAATCCCATCACAAAGCATCAAAGCCTTATTGGCACGAGAATTTTCACAATTTAATAAAGTGCAATTTTTAGGATTTGTCTCTATTTTTGAGCGAGAATTTAGTCTTGATTTATCTAGCTATAAAGAAGAGTATTTTACCGCCTTAGGGGGTGCTCAAGAATCAACTCCTAAAATAGATGCCTTTGTTAGTACTAAAGAGCCTTCAGTACATACTCATCGTAATAAGATAATTTTTATTGTTCTAGCCTTGTTTCTTATTGCTTTTTTTGCTTATAAGATGCTTATTCCTGATATGCAAGATACTCCGATTGCACTTAATGATAGCGTTATTATAGAAGCTAAAAAACAGCTCAAAGAAGTTGAAAAACAAGAGCTTTTAATAGAGCAAGAAGAGGCTAATACTACTGTGGATATTAATGAAACAGTTATCTTGCAAAGTAAAGTGACACTTTTGCCAAAGCGCCGTATCTGGATAGGACTGATTGATATGCAAAGTGGTAAAAAGGTACAAGAGATTATTGATTCAGCTTACGAGATTAATACATCCAAATCATGGCTAATGATGTTTGGACATAGTTATGTTGATATTGAATTTGATAAAGAACTTTTAGAGTTTAGTGATAATAAAAAACTTTGGTTATTTTTTGAAAATGATCAACTTCGTCAAATTGACAAGGAAGAGTTTAAAGAGATTAATGGTGGAAAAGCGTGGTAAAACTTTTTTTAGTTTTATGCTTGTGTCTCTCTATTGCCATAGCTAGGGATGATTTGAATGAACTTCACACAAAAATCCATAGCTTTATTGGCGAGGATAGTTACCAAAAAAATAGAAGTTTTATTGAAATAGTATTTAATTACGAGATCTCCTTTTATAAAAATCAGATGCTAGACTCTGTTAAGATTATGGAAACTTTAAAAAATAATGGCTTACTGCAACTCTCTTTTGATAAACCAAAACATTTAGAGTTAAGCTTTCACACTAATGGCTCACCTCTATTTTTCGTAACGCTGATGAGTGATACCTTGCGTTCTATAGGCTATTATCGCTATCTAACTGAGTATTCTAAAAGTAATAGTAGTGGTTTTATCTGGCAAATTGGATTAACATCAGAATATTTTACTGACCCTACTGTTTTACGTCGTGAACTCCTTAAACGTGGTTGTGATATTATTGATATTGAGCGTAAAGATAAGGCATCATGGAGCTATAGTATTGATATGGCTAATGCACATTTGGATGCGAGAAGTATAGATGCAGGAGAGGAACTATTTTTAAAGCGTGCTTTAACACCTCATTGGCTTAATGTAGAAATGATAGAAAGATTAAAATTTACAAGTTTAGGTTCAAATAGTTGGTATCCATATATTACGTTTTTTGATAAAGAGTTGCATCTTTTAAAAGTCTATAAGCGTGATAAAAAAACATGGCAGATAAGAATAAAGATTCCTGATACTACAGTTTATGTCAAAGTCTCTGACCTTTATAATTTAAAAAATATTAAAGATGGCCTTGATGTTGAAGCTTTGGGTATCAAGTAATATGCTAAAATGCCGTTTATAATTTAGAGTTAGGTAATAAAATGTTTGATGAAATAGAATTTGACCGAATTAAAAGACTGCCAAAGTATGTTTTTGCTGAGGTAAATGAACTTAAGATGGCAGAACGTCGTAATGGTGCGGATGTTATAGATTTTAGTATGGGAAACCCAGATGGAGATACTCCAGAACACATTCGTGAAAAACTCATTGAATCTGCCCAAAAGACTAAAACGCATGGCTATTCAGCCTCAAAAGGAATCCCGAAACTTCTTCTTGCTATTTCTGATTGGTACAGACGTCGTTATAATGTTGAACTTGATCCAATGACTGAATGTGTTGCAACAATGGGTTCAAAAGAGGGCTATGCACACCTTGCTTATGCTATTACAAACCCTGGTGATGTTGCAGTTGTTCCTGATCCTACGTATCCTATTCACTCTTATGCCTTTATTCTTGCAGGTGGTAATGTCCAAAAAATGCCACTGATTATGGATGAGGATTATAATGTAGATGAAGATCAATTTTTTAAAAATTTAGATATTGCCTTTAAAGACTCTTTTCCAAAACCAAAGTATGTAGTGGTTAATTTTCCTCATAACCCTTCAACAGCAACAGTTACGCCTGAATTTTATGAGCGTCTTGTTGCTTTGGCTAAAAAAGAGCGTTTTTATATTATCTCTGATATTGCTTATGGTGATATCACTTTTAATGGGTATAAAACACCTTCTATTATGGAAGTTGAGGGGGCTAAAGATGTAGCAGTTGAGAGTTTTACACTCTCAAAAAGCTACAATATGGCAGGTTGGCGTGTTGGTTTCTTTGTAGGAAATAAAAAACTTATAGGCGCTCTTCAGAAAATCAAATCATGGCTAGATTATGGAATGTTTACACCTATTCAAGTAGCAGCAACTGTTGCACTTAATGGTGATCAGCAATGTGTCCAAGATATTACTGATAAATATGACCACCGTCAAGATATCCTTATTGAAGCTTTTGATAGAGCAGGTTGGCATATTAGACGCAATAAAGCTTCTATGTTTTGTTGGGCGAAAATTCCTGATTGTGCTTCACACTTGGGTTCATTAGAGTTTTCTAAGCGCTTACTTGTAGAAGCTCAAGTTGCTGTAGCGCCAGGTATTGGTTTTGGTGATTATGGAGAAGGATATGTGCGTATTGCTTTAATTGAAA
>JAYEPE010000171.1:0-2942 GCA_034723735.1 Campylobacterota bacterium
TAAAAGAGGTTCGGGGATACGAAAGTACCGCCATGGGGCTTAGTGTGGAAGTTTTGAAAGCTACTGTTGGTGCTAAGGTGTTAGATAGATGAATCAGTATGAAAATGAGTTAAAAGCTCTTAAAAAAGTAGGTCGTCATAGAAGTTCATTGGTAAAAAAATATCTTAGTTACACAAGGTAAAACAAAAGGTCTAAGCGTGATATAATTGCAAGATTATCAGATATTAATGAAAAAGAGATTCAAAAAATTCTCTATATAAGGTATAGATGATAGTGAACTATTAAAAGGGAGAAATATTGATTAAATCATGTCATATGCTAGTATTTGTAGTAGTCCTTATACTTTTTAGTGGATGTGGGTACAAGCCTAGTGCGCATCATGCAAAAGTAGTGATTGATGAAAAAGTAAGTACTCAGATTCTCATTTCAATGACAGATCCTGAAAATACGGTAATCATTAAAGATGCCGTGAATGAAGCTGTGATTACACGCTTTGACTCCTCTTTAGTGGATAAAAAAAATTCTCAAACACATCTTCGCATAACAATTTCAAAGATTACTTTCTCTCCTTTACAGTATAATCTTGAGGGTTATATTGTAACGTATCGTACACATCTTACTTTACAAATTTTAAGAACTTCAGGAGATGTGGCACAGACCTATATTTCAAAAGGGGTTTATGACTTTGCGATTGAACCGAATGCTATTATCTCAGATCAAGCACGCTTCTTAGCGATTAAATTAAGTGCGCAAAAGGCTATTGACAGTTTTATCGCTGCAGTAGCTTCAGAGGGTGCAATAAAAAAGGCCAAAAAGGATTAACATGACCGTACATCAGATTATTAAAAGAGCAGTAGAACGCTTGAAACTTGAGGGGAAATTACTGACTCCTGATACCTATGCTGAAGCATTTTGTTTAGAGTCAAAAAAAGCAGGAATCTTAGTTGAAGACTGTAATCATGTTGATAAATACCTTAGCCTTTTAGATAAAAATATTCAAAATGAGATTAAGCAATATCGAGTTAAAACAACACAAGAACTTGTCCGTTTTATTATTTCTAAGATGAATCGTATGCAGCCATCACAGTGTGGCGAGAATTTAGAAGCACTTAAAGTTTTGAGTAAGCGTATTTTACAGTCTGTTGATGTACTGCATAACTCAGAGGCTAGTGAGCTAGCTAAAAATACTATTCGTATCTTAGATAAACCTCATTCTGGTGTCGAATATGAGCAATTGAGACAGGCTTGGGTGAATTTTTTAACAGTTTATGATGATACCTATCTTTATAAACTCTCAAAATTTGGAAAAGTCTATTCAAGTGATTTGAAAAAAACAATTGATGCTCTAGATGTAGAGGGTGCTCAGAAAATTTCTGCATCTCAGAGTGATTTAAAGCAAATTGCTGCATTAATGGTAGCCTCATTTGTCCCTTCTATCGCTTCTAGTGTTAATGATAATATTGCTGATATTAGTGATACTATCAGAAAAGATCCATCTCTCTTAGGTACAAGAAGTATGAAAGAAGAGATTAAAGATATCATCAAGCTACGTATCGCCTTGGATAAATCAAGTGTCAAAGATATGGTTGTGGCACTTGACACGATCCTTGATAAACTCTCTTTACAACTTATTGATTTGATTGAACGAAGCGATATCTCTACAAGTGAAATTCAAGAGATTAAGGGAGAGCTTGAAAAATTTGACCTTAATAAAGAGAGTGATTTTAAAACAGCCCATAAAAAACTTTTTACTATAGCTGTTGCACTTGAAGAGCGTACTGAGATTTTGAGTAAAGACTTGAAAGTTCATAATACAAAAGTAGCTAAACTAAGCTCTAAAGTTGCTCATCTTGAGGGAGAACTTCAAAAAGCACAAAAAGCATCACGTGAAGATTTCCTTACTAAACTTTATAATAAACGTGCACTTGATGAGTATATGAATGTCAAAGAGGGTGAATTTAACCGTTATGGACGTAATTATTCAATTGTTATGTTTGATCTAGATCTTTTCAAAAAAGTAAATGATAATTTTGGACATGATGCCGGCGATGCTGTTCTCGCAGGTTTTGCTAAGATACTAAAAAAAGAGAGTCGTGATGTTGATATTGTGGGACGTTTTGGAGGAGAGGAATTTTTAGCACTTCTAAGTGATACTGATGTTAAAGGTGCTCTTATCTTTGCCAACAAAGTTAATAAACATGTGGAAAAAACGCGTTTTATGTATAAAGGCAAACGCATTGATGTTACTGTAAGTGGTGGCGCTGCACAACGTGCAAATCATACATCAATGAAAGCCGTCATAAATTCTGCGGATGAACAACTTTATAGCGCAAAACAAAAAGGGCGAAATCGTATTGAACCTAGTTAGCTTACAACTTAAAATGAACAAGCTTAATATGCTGTTGTACAAAATAAACGGTAGGAATTTCTGCTTAGTTCGATTTAAATTTCAGTTTAAGTTATAGTTATAATATCTCAAAGGATAATTATGCCAAGAAGATTAAGAGTAGATATGTGTGGGTATTATCATGTACTCAATAGAGGTGTAGATAAGAGAAAGATATATAAAGATGAGGAAGACTTTGTAAACTTTTTAACCATTACATGTAAAGCCTCACAACTCTTTGATGTTAATGTACACTCGTATGTTTTAATGAACAATCACTATCATCTTTTAATTGAGACAAAAAAAGAAAATCTCTCAAAATACATGAAACATATCAATGCAAACTATGCTATCTATTTTAATAAAAAATATAATAGAAGTGGTTATCTATGGCAGGGAAGATATAAATCTTGGTATGTGACTGATGATGCGTATCTCTATGCCTTGGTGAGATACATAGAAAATAATCCCATTAAAGCAAAAATAAGAAGCACTCTAGGTGAGTATAAATACAGCTCTTATAATGCTTTTGTAAAAAAAGATAGAGTCGTAGAGT
>JAYEPE010000172.1:0-2927 GCA_034723735.1 Campylobacterota bacterium
AGAGCCGGCTTTTTGGGCAAATCCAACTACACAACTTTTTAAAGATGACCTTAGTCGTACCATCACTTATGCATATATACAAGACTTGATATCTGTTTACAAGGATGTTGATATTGTTCTTGGTTTACGAGCAGATAACTACTCTGATTTTGGATTAACTTTTAGCAAGAGAGCTGCCTTAGTTTATAGGGCAACTGATAAGGCGATATTTAAACTTCTGTATGGTTCAGCATTTAGAGCACCAACATTTACAGAAGCGTATATGAATGGACATATCAATTACCGTCAAGGTAACTCTGATATGAAACCTGAAGAGACAAATACTTATGAGGCTGTTGCTATCTACTCTCCTAACTTTAATCATAAATTTTTATTGAATATCTTTTATTCTGATCTTACGAATGTAATTGATTTAGAAGAGGATCCAACAACAAAACCTGGTTATCAAAACTATGACGATAGAGTGAGTCAAGGTGTAGAGTTTGAGTACTTTTTTCAAACAAAGCAGATGCATAATTTATATTTTAATGCTACTTATACAGATGCAGAATATACAATTCCAGAAGAACCTCTTTCACGTGAAGAAGGTGGCTGGGAAGACCCTGTTACAACAGATATGCCAGATATCTCTAAGGTAATGTTAAAAGCGATGTATATTTTTAAACCAAGCAATAGACTCTCTTTTGGTACAACATGGCACTATTTTTCTGAGACTACTGCTACTGAGCTAAAATGGGTATCAGAAGATCCAGATATGGATCCAAGTGTTGATGCTTATCATATTTTTGATCAGAGTGTGACCTTTAAAATCACACCAATGAGTCATGTTCGACTGACTGTAAAAAATCTTTTTGATACTCAAGTAAAACAGCCTGCTTATTACTATTTGGTTAATGGCGGAGTGCAACGTGAAGGTACTCATGTATTTGCTGATTTTGAGTATAAATTTTAAAAGGTAAAGTATAAAGTGCAAATAACACGCCAAGATTTAAAAGAAAATATGTATGAAGAGTATTATAGTAGAGGCTTAGGGTATTACCACTCTGCTAAAGTTCTCTCTTGCACCATAGATGATGAAGATTTTTTTGCGCTTACACTTTCTGGAGTTGTCAAAGGAAGTGGACGCAATAAATATAGACAATATATTGAAATTGAAGAAGAAGATTCAGAGATTTATATAAATGGTCAATGCTCTTGTCCTGTGGGCTATAATTGTAAACATGTAGTAGCTGTTTGTATGTCTTATATCGCTTATCAGCAGAAAAATGCAGTCTCACCAGGGTTAAAAGCGAAGCGAGAACTTGAAAGCTGGTTACAAGATTTAGATAAAGGTCAAAATCCCCAAGAGCAAAACGAGCAAAAAGGCGAGTATTTTTTAACGTACCGTCTTTTTTCCTCACGCCATCATACTCGAGAGCAACTTCAATTTTATAAGTCAAAAATTTTAAAAAATGGAAAAATCAGCGCAGGCACACATCTCGATAGTTATAAGGTTTTTGGTGAGTACTATTTTGCTGATATAAAAAATGATGAAGATAAAAATATATTGCATTTGGCAAGGACTCTTTTTGGTGAGAGATACTCAAGAGATGACTCTGAATTAGAGGGGACTCTTGGGTTCATTATCATTCAAGAACTTCTTAAAAGTAAGCGATGTTATTTTGATAGCGCTCAAGAACCACTTCATTTTAGTTCTGGAGTATTTCACTCAGATTTTAAATTAAGTCTCTATAAAGATGAATACACACTCAAATCAAATATAGACGAAAAAGCCTACAAGCTTCTTAATACACAGCCACCACTTATTTTAGATATAGCTAAAAATGAGATCTTGAAATTTGATATGGATGTGCGTACTTATAAACAACTCCTAGAAGCTCCAAAAATTCAAAAAGATGATATTGCAAGAGTCTATAGTGCTATAGGGAATGCTCTGCCAAATATCAATATGAAAACACCAAAAAGTATCAAAACCACTAAGATACAGACTAGAGCGATACCACAAATTCATCTGCAGTATATTAAAAATGAGACTGATAAAAATTTCACTGCTTTCAAGATGGATTTTTTATATGAGGAGTATCGTGTAAGTTATTTCCCACAAGAAGAGATAAAATCTTTTTATAATCAAGAAGCAAAGATAGAGATATACAGAGATTTAGCTTACGAGCAGAGCGTAAAAGAGAGGATGGAATCTTTTGGTTTTGACTTTGAAGACTCTTGCAGTGACTTAATCTCTCAACTCAAAGATGAAAACAGACAAGCGCAACTCAAACTTTGGAAAACTTTTCTCTCAACACATATTCCGCAATTAGAAAAAGAGGGTTACAAGATTAGCTATGATGAGACTTTTGATTTGAGATTTGAGGCAAATACAGAAGTAGTTGTCGAAAATGATGATAGTAATGACTGGTTTAGCCTCTCTTTTAACCTTGAATTTAATGGAAAATCTCAGCCAATAGCACCGCTTGTTGGAAGCATTATCGATGAGTTTGATGATTTTGAGAGTATGCCTGAACTGCTTAATATTGAAGTAGATACAAACCACTTTGTAGAGGTGCAAACTCAGCAGATAAAACCAATTATTCAGACGATTTTAGAGCTTTTTAATAAGCAAGACAGAGATGATAATCTCAAAGTCTCTCCTTTTGATGCTCATCTTATTGCTAATCTGGATGATAGTATCATTTGGAAAGGCTCCAAAGATATTTTAGAACTTTCGAAAAAATTAAAAGACTTTAGGGGTATCAAAAAAGTCAAGCCACCCAAGGCACTTAATGCAAGCCTTAGAGACTATCAGCAAGAGGGCTTAAATTGGCTCAATTTTCTGTATGAGTTTAAATTTGGAGGTATTTTAGCGGATGACATGGGTCTTGGAAAAACAATTCAGACTTTGGCGCATCTCTCACGATTAAAAGAGCAAAAAT
>JAYEPE010000173.1:0-2917 GCA_034723735.1 Campylobacterota bacterium
TTTAGCAATAATGTCATCCAGAATAGCATCGCTAATCTGATCAGCCATCTTGTCAGGATGCCCTTCTGTTACAGACTCAGAAGTAAATATATACTCTTTTGTCATCGATTTCCTTTATTGTAAAATGGCTGGAAGTATAGCGAATGAAGTTTAAGTAGGCTCCCTCACTTAAACTTCCCAAAAGAAATTAATCCACTCTGTAGCCTCTTTACATGTAAAATCGGGTTGAATAGATGCTGTAGGTTTAAAAAATAGAGAAGCTGTTTTAAATTCAATCTGGGGGTATTTTTCTTTCAGATATAATACAAGTGCACAGAGAGTATTGCCACTATCAACTATATCATCAACGATTAAGACACGCTTACATTGACTTAAGTCTGTTGTGTCTGATAAGGTTAGGGTATCGCGCTGTATCTTTTGATCATAACTTTGAATTTGAATTGTCTGGAGATTTCTGATATTTAATCGATATGTGAGAAGTTGCGCTGCAATACAACCTCCTCGCGCAATGGCCAAAATCGTGTCAGCCTCAAAAATTTCAGCTTTGTGTGTCAAGGTAGTAATATCATTTTCGAGTTCATTATAAGTGTAATCGTACATGTAAGATATTATACCTGATTTTACGCACTTATGTTTATGTTATAATCCGCTTTACATGTAACATCTCTTATTAGTAAGGTTCTTATGAAAAAAATCGCCATAATTGGTAAACCCAATGTAGGAAAAAGCTCTTTTTTTAATCGTATCATGAAAGAGCGTGATGCTATTACTTCAGAACAAGCGGGAACTACTCGTGATATTAAACGCCGTAGCGCTGAATTTGAAGGTAAAAAAGCAGAGCTTCTTGATACAGGTGGATTAGATGAGGGTAATGAACTCTTTGATAAGATTAAAGAAAAATCACTTCAAGCAGCTTATGGCGCTGATATTGTTATATATATGGTAGATGGTAAATCCTTACCTGAAGAGGATGATAAAAAGTTCTTTTATGAGCTTGAATCTTTAGGGAAATCTGTTGCTCTTGTTGTGAATAAAATTGATAATGATAAGATGCAAGAGAAGCTTTGGGAATATTATGAGTTTGGAACTGATGCGATTTTTGGTATCTCTGTCTCACATAATCGTAATATCAATACGCTTTTAAATTGGATAGCACAACAGATTCCTGAAGAAGAGGTAGCTGAAGCGATAAGTGAGGAGACTCAAGAAGCCCAAGAAGAGATTCCTGAGATGTTTATTGAGCCAGAATATATTCCAGAAGATGAGTTTGATGAAGAAAGAAGCGATGAAGAGTTTTTTGAGGAAGATGAAGAGGATGAGTATTTTTATAATGAAGAGGAAGAAGACACCTCTGTCTTTGGAGCAAATGATCTGATTCGTAACTTTGAAGAAGAGGAAGCCAATAGTTTTCGTGTTGCCATAATTGGACGTGTAAATGTTGGTAAAAGTTCACTGCTTAATGCTCTTTTAGATGAGGATCGTTCAGTAGTTAGTTCAGTTGCAGGAACAACAATTGACCCTATTGATGAGACAATTACCTATAAAGAGAAAGAGATTACTTTTATCGACACTGCAGGTATTCGTAAGCGTGGTAAAATCTTAGGTATTGAAAAATATGCACTCATGCGAACAGAAAAGATGTTAGAAGATGCTGATATTGCTCTTTTAGTTCTTGATGCTTCAGAGCCTTTTTTGGATTTAGATGAAAAAATTGCTGGTTTAATAGATCAGAATCGTCTAGCGTGTATGATTGTTTTAAATAAATGGGATATTACAGATGGTACTGAGTATCAGAAAATTATTCAAAATATTCGTGATAGATTTAAGTTTTTGCATTATGCACCTATTATCACTATCTCAGCTCAGAGTAAACTTCGTGTGCATAAAATTATAGATATGCTTGTAACTATCAATGAAAACTATTCACAGCGTATCACTACATCTAAGCTAAATGAGGCGCTAGAATGGGCACAGCGAAAGCATCATATTCCTTCTATGCGTGGACAGATGATTCGTATCTTCTACGCAACACAGTATGAAACTCGTCCTCCGAGAATTGCCATAGTTATGAATAAGCCAAAAGGATTACACTTCACATATAGACGTTATCTAGTAAATCAGCTTCGTGAGGTATTTAAATTTGAGGGAGTTCCTCTTCTTTTTAGAGCTAAAAAGAGAGGGGAGCGTTAAGATTTTGAAGAGGGTGCGTAAATTATTTTGCATTAGCAATGAATACTTTATGATATAATATTTTTGAAAACCCCTTTACAAGGAGGATGTATGTCAGTAGTTGAAAGTAGCAAAGCAGTCTTGAATGGCACTTTAGTTTTTACGGGTACTCGCGTGCCTGTAAGAAACCTTTTTGATTATTTAGTATCTGGTGATAGTGTAAAAATTTTTCTTAAAGACTATCCAACGGTTTCATTTGAGCAAGTTAGACATATATTGCAAAGTGCAGAAGTGGCAATTGAAAATGCTGCTGCATAAAAGATGAAGATTATTATTGATGAGTGCCTTCCAAAGAGACTTATTCATTTTTTTACTCAGCATGAGGTGTGGACTGTTCCTCAGATAGGTCTTGCTGGAGCAAAAGATAGTATGCTTCTAGACGAGTTAGATCGACGAAATATTGATTTATTTATCACAATAGATGGAAACATAGAATATCAAAAAGCCTTTGAAAATAGGGTTTTCGCAACAATAGTTATTAGGTCTGCATCTAATCGTTTTGAAGATTTACTAACTTTTAAAGATGAGCTTGTAGATATAATTTTTACAATAAAATCTGGAAATATTTATCATATACCTGAAAATTTTTAAAGTATTTTTTGCTCTTATAGAGCTAAAAAGAGAGGGGAGCGTTAAGCCTAGAATGGCTTAACAACTACCATAGCAACAATAGCTAAAAGTAAAATTG
>JAYEPE010000174.1:0-2893 GCA_034723735.1 Campylobacterota bacterium
CAGCTCTCTTCTTTATACTCACTCATTGATGATTATTCCAAAGCACTCTCTTCACTTGATATCTCGCGTATTGCGAAACTTGATTTAAAAGAGAGTGAGTATTTACGTCTTATAGGATGGTTGCGTCATGGTAATGTCCCCTATAAGGCAGCTGAAATATTGTATAAAAAAATACAAAGCAAAGAGATTCAAAGCAGTGAAAAAAATCTTAATTATTTGGGTGACTTGTATTATGAAGCCAAGGCTTATGATAAGGCCATCAAGAGTTATACTCAGGCGGCAAAAATAGATAATAATGGAAAAATCTATTATAAAATAGCACAAATTTCAATGAGTCAATATAAGTATCAAGCAGTGATAGAGAATATTAAATTATCTTTAAAATTTGAAAATAAGGAAAAACTAGGTGATAAATATCTACTCCTAGGCAAGACCTATTATGAGTTAAAAAAGAGCTCTCAAGCAAAAAAAGCTTTTGAAAATGCACGTAAATATAAAAAATCCGAAAAAATGGCTAATGCATGGTTAAAATATATTCGTTTTTAATTGCAAGTATATCTATAATAGTGAATGCGGAAATCTTAGAACCTATCACTATCACATCTTCAAATGCACCAAAAACAACTTCAGATTCGATAGACTTTCTCTCACTGAGTGAGCAGAAGTTTAATCAGATGCTCATTCAAGAGTCTTCTCCTGGTCTATATAATCCGATTAAAGAAGGTTTACAAGGGAATCAAATACTGCTTGATGTAAATGGTATTCGTATGAGTAATGCTCTTTTTAGAAGTGGTCCAAATCAATATTTCAGTTATATACCTCGTGCTTTTGTAGATTCTATTGAAGAAGATGGACTCTCACGACTGATGCTCAATAATAGTCTAGGTGGAGAGATAAACCAAAAACTAGGTGTAGGTGAGTCTAAAATAAAAATGAGTTATATCGGTTTTAATAATGGCTTTGAATCGACAATAACACAAAAGAGTGAAGAGTTTCAGGGAGGCGTTACCTGGGTTGATACCCAAAATCATCAAGATACCTTTGGTGAAGTACCTCACTCAAATTATAATCAAAAATCAGCATATCTACAAAGTAACTCACTTGAGTATAATGAGTTTACATTTTTAATATCACAAAGCAATGATATTCCAAGAACAGATCATTATGCAAACAGTGATCCTTACGATTATAACTTACAGCGTTATATCCTTTTGAGTGATAGAATTGATTATGGCAAACACCATCTTAGCCTCTCTTATCAGCGTTATGATGAAGATATTAGTGAGGTTAATAGTGAAAAAATAACTACTAATGACATTTATGGCTTGATGTATAGCTATGAACTTAGTGAAAACATTAATCTTAGCATAAGTGACTATTTTGAGATGATCTCTTACGACGATAGTGATTTCACATATAATACTTTTGATACACAACTCTCTTACGAAACTAATATCGCAGATATAAATTTTATAGCTGCTTACACCTTCTCATACGCTAGTATTGGTGATGATATAGAAAATGATTTTATAAACCATAGTGGACTATTTCGTGTAAGTTATGAGAGCATTTATGCTTCTGTTGTCCAAGGACATCGTTTTCCCTCTATTATTAATCTTGCAAAAAGTATTATTACTGAAAAAGGGATTGATATCGCCAATCCTGATTTAAAAAATGAGACGGCGACAACTTATACACTTGCTTATGATAATGGACTTTTTTACACAAAAGTTTATTATCGTCTTTTAGAAAATCTCATAACTAGAGAACTCTTAGCAGATAAAGTTGATGGCAAAGATGCTTATAAGACTATAAATGCCAAAAGTGCCGAGATGTATGGAGGTATTATTGGAATCAACTATGATTATAATGATCTTTATACAAGCCTCTATTGTGAATATACTTATGGAAAAACTGATACAGATTATATAAGTAAAATCACACCTTTTCATTCAACCTTAATGATGCAATACAAAGATGCTTTTATAGAGTATCGCTATGGCGCAAAAGCTAAGAATATGAGTGTAAGTGATAAAAAAGATATCCGAATTGTAGGACATAATAACGGCTACAGTATCACTAATATAGGATATAGATTTCAAGAGAAAGCTCATGAATTGTCTTTCATACTCAACAATATTTTCAACCAAGAAGGTCGTGTTTATGCAAGTTCTGTAGATTTTCCAAAACGAAGTGTAGAATTAAGTTATACTTATCGACTATAAAGGGGTTTAGCATGTAGATAAGGGTCTATTATGATTATTCAGTAGGGTCTATTTTTTAAGTAAAACAAGTAAAATAAGGCACTTCTACCGACCATATTTGCTAAAAACAACGAAAAAGTGTCAAACTACTGGCACTAATCCGGCACCAAATTTTCTTCTTACAACTTTTATCAGTTCTAGTTAACGGCATTTTTCATAAAAAACCAGCTATACCCCTGTGAGTGAATCTCCACTTTTTACTATTTTGTTGTATCTCAACGGCTATGATTGTTTGTTTTGGTTGAAAATATTTAAAATTTCAATACTATTTTTTTCTAAATCAATCTCATAGTTTATTGTATGTTTTTTATATATTAAATCTCTTACATTTTTATCATTAAAATAAATGGATTGTCTATATTTATAAGGAAAGTTTGGAATATTTTTTATAAGGTTATCGAGTTCTTTTTGAAAATTTTTACTAGCACTAACTTTGTCTGTAGCGATATATTGTAAAGTTATCAAGAGGTTTATTTGAAACTTTCTTGAACGGATTATAATCATATTTATTTTTCAAGTTCTGAAAAAAACTGTTCTATTTCTTTTTCGTATTGTTCTTCTGACAACATTTCCATTTTGCCACTTTTAACATCAGCTCTTATTTGATGAAGTTCTTTTTTTCTTTCATA
>JAYEPE010000175.1:0-2891 GCA_034723735.1 Campylobacterota bacterium
ACGTTTTGAGCTCGAAGATGGAGTTAAAGATTATGTGAAAGAGATTAAACGTCTCTATGAAGAAGAAGTTAAATAGTGGAGCGTTTACAAAGTGCGCAACCGCATATCTTAGTCATTGGTGATTTAATGATTGATCACTATCTTTGGGGAGGATGTGAACGTATCTCTCCCGAAGCACCTGTACAAGTTGTAGATATTACCAAAGAGACCACTGTTTTAGGTGGTGCGGGTAATGTTATCAATAACCTTGTAACACTTGGTGCTCAGGTGAGTGTCGCTGGAGTTATTGGCAATGATGAAAATGGTGATGAACTCCTAGGTATGCTTCATGAGATTAGTGTTAATACAGAGGCGCTAATTGTTCAAGAGGATCGTAAAACTAGTAAAAAGAGTCGTGTTATTGCTGCAAATCAGCAGATAATACGTTATGATCAAGAGTCAAAAGATGCTATCAATGATACTTCTGTAAAGCGCATCTTATCCATACTTCAATCTCTAATAGCTTCGATGGATATGATTATCCTCTCTGATTATGGTAAAGGGGTTTTAACCCAAACTTTGGCACAAGGTATTATCACTCAAGCACGTTCTCAAGGAAAAAAAGTTTTAGTTGATCCCAAAGGAACGCAATATGCCAAATACAAAGGGGCACATCTCCTAACACCAAATAAAAAAGAAGCTATTGAAGCAACAGGAATTACAATAGATGATGATGAGAGTCTTAAATCAGCACTGCTTTGGCTCAAAAATGAGTGTCAGCTTGATCGCTCGATGATAACACTCTCTGAAGATGGGATTGCTATTTATGATGATGGCGTAAAACGTTTTGCTACAGTAGCGCGTGAAGTCTTTGATGTTACGGGAGCAGGTGATACTGTTATTGCATCTTTAGCTTTTGCTTTAAGTGGTGGTATGAGCATCGATGAAGCAGCTAAATTTGCAAATCTTGCAGCAGGTGTAGTTGTTGGAAAAATCGGTTCAGCAACGGTAACATTTGATGAGATACTCACGTATGAATCGAGTCTTCACCAAAGTAATTCTGATGCACATATTAAGAGTTTTAGTGAGATTGATCGTATTGTAAAATATTGTCGTAGTAATTCTAATCGCATTGTCTTTACCAATGGCTGTTTTGATATCTTACATGTAGGTCATGTAAAGTATCTCCAAGAGGCTAAAAGTTATGGAGATATTTTGATTGTAGGATTAAATTCTGATGCTTCTGTACGAGAGTTAAAAGGGCCTACTCGCCCTGTTAATAGTGAAGATGACAGAGCCTATATTTTAGCGGCTCTTGACGCGGTTGATTATGTTGTCAAATTTAGTGAAGACACCCCTTATAATCTTATCAAGATGATTGCTCCTGATGTTCTTGTAAAAGGGGGCGATTATGAGGGGAAAAAAGTTGTGGGAACAGAGTTTTCTGGAGAATTAAGATTAGTCAATTTTGTTGATGGAAAAAGTACCACACAAACTATAGCAAAAATTCAAGAAGGATACCAATGTTAAAAAAATTATTATTCATTATTGCAACAGCAAGCACACTCTTTGGATTTCACAGTGCTGAAATAAATATTAATGATAAAGATTTTGAAGGTCGATTACGTTTTGATGCGGGTCAGTTTAATGAGACGCTGATGCCAGATAGTCTCTTTTTTGGAGTAGGATATATCAAAGGAAGTGAAGAGCATAGCGACTTTCCTACTACTGATGGTTTAGTAGAAGCAACATTTTTGATGCAACGTCCTATTGGTAGTAATGATAATATTATTATTGGAATGGGAGTCAAATATGAATACAGCCGTATTGATGATGAAAACTTCTCAGCACTTCCTTTAGGTATAGAACTTCGTTATTTACTCCCTTTTGAGATTGCTATTCCTCTTTATATCGGAGGAGAATTTTATTATTCACCTGAGGTCTTAACCTTTAATGATGCTAAAAACTACATAGAATATCGTGCTAATATTGATGTTGAGATTATAGATCGGGGGCATATTATTGTAGGTTATCGTAATATTGAACTTAATTTTGATAAGATTGATATGAATTATAATCGTTCATGGTATTTTGGATTTAAATTTCAATTTTAATGGCTGAAATACTCTTACATGTAAAGAATCTTGACTTTGCTTATGATTCTAAACATCCTCTTTATAAAGACTTTTCACTCACCTTAAAACGTGGTGAGATAAAAGCTATAGTAGGAGCTTCAGGTTCAGGAAAGACGACACTTTTTGAGTTAATATTAGGCAATTTAAAAGCGCTTAAAGGAAGCATCAAGGTGAGTAGGCTTTCGCAGGTTTTTCAAGATCCTTATAGCTCTTTTCATCCTAGTTATACGCTTATGAATCAAATCGAAGATGTTGCCTCTTTAGAGGAGTTAAATCATTATGCCTCTTTAATGAACTTAGATACACTATTGTTGCAAAAACTCCCTCATGAACTCTCAGGAGGACAACTCCAGCGAGCCTCAATCTTACGAGCACTTTTAATGAAACCAGATTTATTACTTCTTGATGAGCCAACTTCTGCTTTGGATAATGTTATACAACTTGATGTTATGAAGATGTTGATATCACAACTTGATACGATGGGGATGCTATTAATTACACATGATAGTGATTTAGCACAGTGGTGTGCGGATGAGATTATCGAGATTGGATGATTTGCATTTTAGTGGCTTGTTTTCCAAATGTTCACTAATATACTCAAAATCGATACGCTCTTGTTCTAACCTCAATTGGCTTTTTTGAACCTCATGGTAAAGTTTTTGCTCACTTAAGCTCAGATTATCAAGCTTTTTAAAAGGAGTGCTGTTTTGGGTTGTGACACTTAAGTTTTTAAAGCGTGTCACAACACTTTCATCCATAAACAGTGATTTCACCTTA
>JAYEPE010000176.1:0-7848 GCA_034723735.1 Campylobacterota bacterium
GAAGCCCTTGTTGTCACTATAATCATTTTGCCACATCAGGTTTAACATAGCATCGTTAATGGTGCCATTGCCATTGTCGCTATAAGTTCGTGTTCTACCACTTTGATAGGTTCCATCATCTCCTGCAAGATACTCTACAGCCTGCCCTGTCTTGCCTAGAGGTAAATCCGCCATCACCAAAACCGCCAACATCATCGCACCAATCATAATTTTCAACATACTCAACCTTGCTATGGTAAATTTTGCTTGTCATTTTACCCCCCCCATTTTAAAGTTAGCTTAAATTAACTTGAAAAATTTCTATAAGCTATCTCTCTTTTTTGCTATAATAGTAAAAAACTTTTTGAGGATTTGATAATGACACTAGTAGATGAAAAAGAGATTTTGGAAATTGAGAAGTTAAAACAAGATATTGCTATGGATATGAAACGATTTGATGTTGAATTGAAAAAGACAAAATACGAAGCTTGGCGTTTAGCTTTTTACGGTGTTGCTGTCGGTTTTGGTGGGACTTTTGCTTTGGCTAAGACTATTAGTTTGATGGAGTGGTAGATCCACTCCAATTAATCTTTTTTTGCTATCCATTTTTGTACGTTATGGAGGCGATGGTTTAAGTCAGCACTTAAAACATCATCTTTAAAATTTTCTAATCGATACTCTACTTCGCCTTTTGGAGTAATTACACGTGAACCTCCCCAAAATCCTATACCATCTTCAAAACCAACACGATTAACAAAGATAACATACGCGCTACAAAGAATAGCAGTTGATTTTACTAAGGCATCCCATTGTGACTCGATTAAAAGTCCTTCATCATTAAAATCACGTGCAGGAGAAGCTACATGTAAAAAAATAATATCAGGCTTTAACTGTGCTAAAGATGCGATACTCTCAGCTCTCCAAAGGTCTTCACACACAAGCATAGCACTCTGACCAAATTGTGATTCAAAAAGTTCTATACTATCACCTTTAAAAAAGTAACGTGCCTCTTCAAACATGCCATAATTAGGCAAGTGCATTTTACGATGTAGATGTAAAAGTTTACCTTGAGAGAAGTACAGTGCTGTATTGTAAATACGCCCTTCCTCTCTAACAGCAGCGCCAATAGCAATATCAACTTGATGACTTGCATCACGCAGGGAGTCTAACTCTTCAAGAGACCAGGCATCTTCATAAAGCTTATCTTGCAACATATAACCACTCAATGACAATTCAGGAAAGACAAGCACATCATTATTATTATGATACTCACGAACTATATTGAGTACAATCTCCAAATTACTTCGGTTTAGCCTCGGTGCATGCTGAATAAGAGCTACTTTCATGATAAGGTTTCAACTGCCTTATTTAACGAATCCATATCTGAGATATTGAGTGTTGTTAGCTCTTTGGCAATACGACGGTTTAAACCACTAAGTACTTTGCCATTACCAAATTCAATCGCCATATCTAAATCAGATGCAACAGCTAAGATTGACTGTTTATATTTTACAGGTTTTACAAGTTGATCACTTAAGAGATCAAGCGCTTCTGCTTTAGAACTATAAGGAGCAGTTGTAACATTAGAGATAACTGGAGCTGAAAAATTATCATTTAGCATCTTATCCATCTCTGCGCGTAATGGTGCTTGAGCACTTTCAAGCAGAGGACAGTGGCTTGCTACTGACATATTTAACAATAAGGCACGTTTCGCACCTGCATCCTTAAAAGTGCTCTGAAGTGACTCTAAATCTACTTTTAGCCCTGCAACAACAAGTTGTCCATCTTGATTATAGTTAGCTGGCCATACTTTTTTACCCTCAGATTGTGCTTTTTCACAGATGCTATTGACACCCTCATCATCCATACCAACTATAACCATCATACTTGCAGCAATCTCGCTACACGCTTCTTGCATTAAAGCACCACGTTTATGAACTAAGGCTACCGCGTCAAGATAATCAAGAGCACCAGCGGCACTTACCGCACTAAACTCACCTAAAGAGTGCCCTAAAAACAGCGTTGCCTCGCTTGGCATAGCTTCTTGAAAAAGACGATACGCTACCAAAGAGACCAATAAAATTGCGGGTTGCGTATAGGCTGTTTCGTTAATTGTTTCATTCTCTTCAAATAAAAGTGCTTTAAAATCAATTCCCGTATGGGTAGAAGCACTGTCAATCATCTCTCTAGCAATAGAGCTCTCTTCATAAAAACTTTTACCCATACCAATAGTTTGACTTCCTTGACCTGGAAAAATCATTGCAATTTTTTTCATTATCTATCCTTAAATTTAAGTTTTTAAACCAAAAGGTTCATTTTCAGAGATTTTTTTACGTAGCGTATTTCGGTTTAATCCTAATCGCTCAGAGAGTTGTAGTTGTGATTTAAAGCGTTTGATACCAGCTTGAATCAGAGGTACTTCAAAAAGATGCAAAAAATTTCTGTAGTCATTATTTGAACCCAATTTATCTATTAAAAAATTTTCCGTTATACCCATCAATTCAGATTCGCTAATATCATCTAAGAGATAATTCATCATAATTTGACGTCGTAGGGAATAAGCATTTTTAGAGATATCTGCTTCATGTTTTAAAAAATCAAATTCCCGATCAATTCCAAATGTAGCCTTAGCCTCTTTTATAAAAAGTTTTTGAAGCATTACTACATCTTCAGGACGTACTTTTAATGAAGGAAGCGGTATCTTAATACTAAAACACTCATCATAATATCTGTTTTTTTCAGCATCACAGCTTGTTGCAATGATACGCACTTTATAGTGTTCAATATGTTCAAATAACTGTTTAGCATTAGGGGAGTTGTTAATATTTGAAATAATAATAGAGTTGCAACTTGGCAGTGCTGAAATAATTTCATCATAATCTAAGGCATCAAAGAGTGAAGCTTCTGGAAGTATATATCTGGCAAGGGAACGCTTCCCTGTACCATGCTCACCGCTAATAAGTGCATTAACGCTAAGGCTTTTTAGTAAGTTTGCAGTTTTAAAGGCTTCTTTAGAAGCTGCAGAAGAGCTTAAAAAGCTAGTTACATCCACAGCCGCTGCCGCCATCAGTACCACAACACTCTTCGTCAACTTTGTTTTCTTCAGGAATACCTGTCATTTTTTCTTCTTCAGAAGCATCACGTACACTGTTTAATGTTACTGAAAACATTAAATCTTTACCCGCTAGAGGGTGATTAAAATCGATTACAACATGCTCTTCTTGAAGTTCTTTTACGATAACTTGAACCGTTCCTCCATCTTCACCTTGACCATAAAGTGTCATGCCGATGTTTAAATCAATTCCAGCAAATTGTTCTTTAGGAACTTCTTGCTGAGCTTCTTCATTATACTCACCATATGCATCAGCAGACTTAACAAGTACATCAGATTTTTCACCCATACCCATATCAACAATTCCATTTTCAAGACCTGGAATAATTTGACCTTTACCAAACATAAACACTAAAGGTGCTCCACCAATATTGCTATCTACTATCTCTTGACCATCACGAACTTCATACTGAATTGATACAACTTGATTTTCTTCAATTGCCATTTTTTGCCTTTTTTATTATAATTTTTAGGATTTTATCATATATAATTATGATAATGCTGAAATGAAGATGCTAGCTATTGCAACTTAGCTAATCTTACTTTGGCATCAGCCGCTAATTTATTTTCAGGATATGAAGCGATAAGCGCATTTAAAAAGGCTTTTGCATTCGCAATATCACCTGTTTTTTGCATAGCAACTGCTGTGTGCATCATAAGAACAGGCATATAAGATGCCTTGTCATAACGTCGTGCACTCTCTTTAAAATATGAGATTGCTTTCTCATAACTCTTACGGTAGTACCACATCTCACCAATCATATAGTGTGCACGAGCAGGTTTATAATTATTTTGAATTAAAAATGTATAGAGTTCAATTGATTTTGTGTACATCTTTGTATCATAAAGCCTTTTAGCTTCAGTAGCCACTTCACCTTTGCTCATTCCATTATATGTATTAGCTTTTGGTTTAGCCTTATTCACTGTTTTAAAACTTTTTGCAACACTCTCTTTAAAAACATTAATATCTTTTATAACAGCATTAAACTCTTCTTTAGATACATAATTTGTATTAATGGTATCTATCATACTGGAAAATTCAGTTAATACCATTTTAAGCTGTAAAATACTTGCTTCATTCGCACTGATACTATCAAAAAGTTGTTTTTCACGCTCTTGTCGTTCATTTTTATCAAGTTCTTGTGTACTTTCAAGACGTTTTAAAGTAATTTTATTTGATTGGCTCTTCTCATTGATACCTTCAACAATAGTCTGAAGTCCATCAAGACGTTCTTGAATAGATTCTACACGACTACTTTGATTAAAAGTTTTCTTTTCAATAGTACTTAATGTTTTTTTGTTAGAGAGAATATGTTTTTCAGTTTCTGTTAAACCATAAGGGTTAGGGCTATTAAGGTTACCTGCCCCAAACACAGAAGGTTCAGAGGCAGCTAAGAAGAGAGGGATAAAAAGTATAAAAAACGCAAATTGCATTTATGGAAGAAGTTTAAAATCTACACGGCGATTTTCAGCCCAGCACTCTTTTGTTTTATCATTACATGTAGGATTACTTTCACCATAGCTTATCATTGAAATACGCTCAGAAGAGACACCCTTTTCAATAAGAACAGCTTTGGCACTGTTAGCACGCTTGAGCCCAAGTGCATAGTTGTATTCGTCACTACCCCACTCATCACAATTACCTTCTATTTTCAGCATATAGCTACTTGCTTTTGTTGATGCTAATTGTGCGTTATCACTTACTTTATCTGTCATATCATTTGAAAGTGAAAAGTTATCAAAAGCAAAATATATGCTTTGCATTTGTGATTCTAATCCACTCATGCTCATTTCATTACTATCACTTCCTGACACAGTATTCTCATCTACCATTACATCAGTGCCTGTAACTGTTTCTGTATTTGGACCAGTATTAGTATTTTGTTCTGAACTTGTGTCAGTAGTTGTATCAATTGATGGATCTTTAGAGCTACATCCTGTAAGAATTAAAGCCGCAACAATAGCGCTAGAAAGTAGAATTTTTTTCATTATAAGTCACCCCTATTTAAATTAAGCGTCATTATATCAAATTTTCATTAATCTTTATGTTATTACCAATCTAAAGATTGAATTTTTCCCATTTTAAGTGGAAAAAGATAATTTTTATTATGTGCCAATCGCACAACTCCGATAGAACTTTGATTTTTATAATTTTTTATAAATAAGATAGCGCTACCATCTTTAGAAAAACGTGGGAACTCATTCACACCTGTTGCTGTCAAACGACGAATAAAATCTGTTTTAGTAGAAATAAGATGTAAATTAAAGGTATTTGAAGAGAAGGCATTAGAAGTCTCTCTTGACTTATAGACAATATACTCTTTATGTGCACTACATGCCACATTACTTTTACCATAATAGACCATCTGCTCAACACTTTTAGAACCTATTCTTTTCGAAAAAACATTAGGATAGCCCATTCGATTAGAGATAAAAACAATATTATTATTATCCATAAATTGCGCACTTACATCAATACCGCTATAATGTGTTAATCTTTGATATTTACCACTTCTAACATCATATAGATAGATATCAGGTTGTCCATTTGGGGCCATTGTCAATAAAAGTTTTTTGCCATCTTCTCTAACATCTGAACAGACCATCATGCCATCAGAGGAGATAATTTTTTTCTTTTTTCCAGTTTTAGTATCTAAACGATATAAGGTAGGCTTAAAATCACTTAATGAAGTATAATACAGAGCACTTTGACGCTCATTAGCCCATTGAGGAAATACATTTAAACCTCCTTTAATTATAATATGTTGGTATGTTAAAGTATAGTCTGTGATAATAATTTCACTCTGATTACGCGCAGAGAGTCTTGAAATAACAACTTTTTTCTTTATCCAGTCTATACTCTCTTCCCCCATAGCTTCATTAATATCATAAGCAATTGCATGTGCAACAAAAACATACAATTTTTCTCTGTTGATAGTATAATTTTTTTGTAAAATAATCTTATTGTGTTCAAAAAATTTAATCTCAGTTCGATATGATGAAGCATCTAAAGGTTCAATTTTAAAACGCAATACATAATTTATTTTTTTATTTTCTCGACTGACTTCATTATCATCAAAATCAACATTAAGAGACTTTCGATTAACATTAAAAATACTTAAAACATTCATATCACTAATAAGTGAGCGTTGAAATTTCTTATTAAGCTTATTGTTTATATCACTACCATTCTCAATCACTAAAGAAGGCAAAGAATCCACTTGCTTACTAATATCAAGAGTTAAATCACTTGCGTTAAGGTTGAAAATTAAAAGACAAAGTAGTATAAGATATTGCATTATTTATCCTCAGGTATTAAATTAAATTTTAGACTATAAGGCTTATAATCTTTTGTTCTTGGAAATGTTACATGTAACAGTCTCTTCTCTAAGAGTATTGCCTCTTCATTTAAAGCTTCACTCGAAGAAGTTTGTATGATACGATACTGCGTCAATTTACCAGAACTATCAATTGAGATACGTATTGTAACAATATTTCCTAACATTGAAGTATCAACAAGAAAGCGACTATAGATAATTTCCGTAATTTTTGCAGCAAGCGCATTAATTTGTGATGCTGTAGAGACAGATTTGCTATTAGTATTGTCAGAAGATTTTGAGATTTCCAAAGATTCTATAGCTTTACTTGCTACAGAATCTCTCTTTGAAGTTGTTTTGATACGTTTTTGAATCTGCTTTATCTGCGCAGTATCTATCTTCTGCTTTTGTTGAACTTGCTTTTTATATACTATTTTTTTAGCTTTAACATTTGAAAAAAGTGATGAAAAATCTGCAGGTGTAGCGAGAGGTTCCTCTTTTATTTTTTGTTTTTTAACAATACTCTCTTTTTTTATTTTCACTTGTTTTTTCTGTTTTTTAAAAGGTTTTGCTTCAGTTAAATCAACTGAAACTTTAATAAACTTATCTTTTTTTAATGCAAAACTTTTAGGTAATTCATTAATAATAACTAGATAAGAAAAAAGAAAAAGAACAGAAAAAAAAAGTAAGAATGATACAAACCCGCTAAGGTAAAAAAGAGAGTTATTTCTAACCATTTGTTGCTAAAGAAACTTCACTAAAACCAGCACGTTTAACCGAACCTAAGATAGACATGACTATGCCATAATCTAAATTTTTATCCGCACTAATCATTACTGAAGATTTTTTATTTAACTTTTGTGCATATACGTAAAAATTATCTTCAAAACCAAGAAGTTGAAAATTATCTTTATTAACCTTTAACTCTTTTTTATCATTAATTGTAATATGAATAGGGCGAATTTTTGAAACTGTTTTTTGTGCAGAACCCTGAGGTAAATTGATTAACTCTTCATAAACAATATTAGGTGCAATCACCATTAAAATAGCCAATAAAACCAACATTACATCCACCAAAGGAGTAATGTTAAGCTCAGGTTTTTCATCCCAATCATAATACATACAGAATCCTTTAGCGTGCTAAGAGTGCATCACTCTGCATACGGATTAATCCTATAAGATCAAAAGCTTGACGTTTAATGATTTGATGAAAAGTATAAGCAAAGATTGCTACAAAAATACCTGCTGCCGTTGCAATCAATGCATCAGAAACACCAGCGGCAATAACACTCATAGTACCACTTGACTGACCAATATGAGTAAAAGTATCTAAGATTGAAACAACCGTACCAAAGAGCCCAATAAAAGGTGCCGTAGATGCTACAACAGAAAGAAAAGATAGACCTTTTGTTGCATCTTTTGTTGCAGAGAAAGTACTTA
>JAYEPE010000176.1:7858-13920 GCA_034723735.1 Campylobacterota bacterium
AAATTTCTTTCTTCATTTTAGTTGATCTTTTAAGAAAATGACTAAGATATGAGAGTTCAGATACAGTCGGAGCACCTAATAACAAAGATTCTAGAGAACTAGTCTCTTTTGAAATCCACTGTCGTAAAGAGAAGTAACGGTATAAAAATATCCATACCAAAATAATAAAATAAAAAGAAAGTAATCCCAACACAAAAAGCGTGACGGGATGACTTTTAAAATAAAAATCTATTAAGAATTCTATCATATACTAAAAGAGTTTTTGTGCTGCATGCTCAAGTTTTGCTGATACCGATGCAATAGCAACATTCGAATCAGAAATATCATGAATTAAAGTTTTAGCTTCATCAAGAGCTTTAGCAATTTCATTCTCATTTTCGCCACGAATTGCTACAGCACCATCAACAAGAACTACAACTTTCTTTTCATCAACTTGGACAACACCCCAATTAACAACAACAGATTCCACAGTCTTATCTTCTTTTTCAATATCGATAACACCTGCTTTTAACAATGTTGTTAATGTAGCGTGATGTGGAAGTACACCAAACTCACCTTCATCACCAGGTAATGTTACACTAAGCGCAGCACCATCAAAGATAGCGCCACTTGGTGTAATTACTTCGAGTTTTAAAGTTTCCATATTTGTCCTTTAAAAACTATCGAATTATTTATTTTTCATTTTTTCGGCTTTTTCGATCGCCTCGTCCATACCACCTACCATGTAGAAAGCACCTTCTGGCATATGATCGTAATCACCATTTAAAATTCCTTGGAATCCTTTAATTGTATCTTCAAGAGAGACATATTTACCAGGAGAACCTGTAAATACTTCTGCAACAAAGAAAGGCTGAGAAAGGAACTTCTCAATTTTACGTGCACGCTCAACAACAGACTTATCTTCTTCAGAAAGCTCATCCATACCAAGAATCGCGATGATATCTTGAAGATCTTTATACTTTTGAAGTGTCTGTTGAACACCACGTGCAACACCATAATGCTCTTCTCCAATAATTTGTGGATCAAGAAGACGTGATGTTGAATCAAGAGGATCTACCGCTGGGTAGATACCTTTTTCAGCAATTTTACGGTTAAGTACTGTTGTTGCATCTAAGTGAGCAAAAACAGAAGCAGGAGCCGGATCTGTTAAATCATCTGCTGGTACATATACCGCTTGAACAGAAGTAATTGAACCTGATTTCGTTGATGTAATACGATCTTGAAGTGCACCCATTTCACGAGCTAAAGTTGGTTGGTAACCAACAGCTGAAGGGATACGTCCAAGAAGTGCAGACATCTCTGAACCTGATTGTGCAAAACGGAAGATATTATCAATAAACATCAATACATCTAGGTTTTTCTCATCACGAAAATACTCAGCCATAGTCAGACCAGTAAGCGCGATACGATTACGTGCTCCTGGAGGTTCACTCATTTGACCGTAGCACAGTGCAACTTTGTCAAGAACGTTAGAGTCTTTCATTTCGTAATAAAGGTCATTTCCTTCACGTGTTCTTTCACCAACACCTGCGAATACAGAGAGACCATCATGTCCGTGTGCAACATTATGGATAAGCTCCATAATAATTACAGTTTTACCAACACCAGCACCACCGAAAAGTCCAACTTTACCACCCTTAGCGTAAGGAGCAAGTAAATCAACAACTTTGATACCTGTTTCAAACATCTCTGTTGTAGTACTTTGCTCTACTAGTGGTGGAGGATCACGGTGAATCGACCATGTTGGAGCGTCAGTAACTTGATCACCACCATCAATTGTCTCACCAATAACGTTAAAAATACGTCCAAGAACTTTATCGCCAACAGGAACCTTAATCGGTGCACCTGTAGCTTTTGCATCCATACCACGCACAAGACCTTCACTCATATCCATAGCGATAGTACGAACACGACCATCACCTAGGTGAGCTGCAACTTCTAGTACAAGACGATACTCATTACCTTCTACATTACCATTTACTTCAATTGCTTCGTTGATAACCGGTAGGTACCCGTCAAAATCAACATCAACAACAGGTCCAATTACTTGGGCAATTTTACCAATCATATTTTCTCCTCTCATTATTTCATCGACTCAACACCACTGATAATTTCTATCAGCTCGGTTGTAATCGATTCTTGACGCGCTTTGTTAAATTTAACATTGAGCGTTTTCACCATCTCTTTAGCATTGCTAGTTGCCGCGTCCATAGCTTGCATACGCGCACTATGTTCTGCTGCAACTGAATCGATTAATGCATAATACATATTGTATTCTACATATTTTTCGATCAATGAATTAAGCATCTTTTCATTGTCTTCAGCTTCAATCTCTAGCATCGACTGCTTGGACTCACTACATTCAATTTCATCAACGTTAATAGGTAATACACGTAACTCATGTAACTCTTGTGTTAGTGCATTTTTATAACCGTTATAGATAATATGAACACCATCAATCTTACCATCATAGTAATCTTCAATTGAGGTTCTGATAAATTCAGCAGAGCGTTGCATATCTGGAGCTGAGCTAAGATCTTTAACTGCATCTAGAAGTTCAATTTCGTTATATTTGAAAAATTCTATACCTTTTTTTCCAACACCACGAAGACGTACTTTAGTCTTAGAATCTTTTAACTCATCCATTAGTTTTCGAACAGCTTTAATTGTTTGCATGTTAAATCCACCACACAATCCTTTATCTGCTGTTACAAAAATAACATCTACCATTTGCGGTGCTTTAATATCACTAAATGCACGGCTTTCAATACCACCCACTTTTTGACATTTAATACGCATCGCGATTTCAGCTATGACTTGATTTGTTTTCTCAGCAAAAAGACGTGAACGTGTTGCAAGTTCTTGCGCACGTCGCAGTTTCGCAGTTGAAACAAGTTTCATCGCACGCGTTGTTTTCTGCGTGTTAGAAACACTTTTGATCTGTCTTTGGATCTCTTTCAAGTTAGCCATATCAGTCCTTAGTTAGCTACGAAAGTTGCTTTAAACTCTTCAAGTGCTTTTTCCATAAGAGCACTTGTGTCATCGTCAACTTTAGATGCGCTTCTAATGTTCTCAAAAATTTGAGGATATGACGCTTCAACAAATGGATAAAGCTCTGCTTCAAAACGAACAACATTGCTTGCATCCATATCATCTAAGAAACCTTTATTTCCAGCAAAGATAATAAGAACTTGCTTCTCTGCAGCAAGTGGAGAGAAAGGAGGTTGCTTCAATACTTCAACCATACGTTGACCACGTTCAAGTTGATTACGAGATGTCTCATCAAGGTCAGATGCGAATTGAGCAAATGCTTGAAGCTCACGATACTGAGCAAGGTCAAGACGCAGTGTACCAGCCACTTGTTTTGTTGCTTTAATCTGAGCAGCTCCACCAACACGAGATACTGAAAGACCAACATTAATTGCTGGACGAATACCTGAGTTGAAAAGATCAGTTTCAAGGAAAATTTGACCATCAGTAATTGAAATAACATTTGTTGGGATATATGCCGCAACATCACCCTCTTGTGTTTCAATAATTGGAAGAGCAGTTAATGAACCTGCACCTTCATCATCATTTACTTTTGCTGCACGCTCTAATAAACGAGAGTGTAGATAGAAAACATCCCCTGGATATGCTTCACGACCTGGAGGACGACGAAGAATAAGTGACATTTCACGGTAAGCAACTGCATGTTTAGATAAATCATCATAAACAATCAAACCATGACGTGCGTTGTCACGGAAGTATTCACCCATAGTTACACCAGTATATGGCGCAAGGAATTGAAGTGCTGCAGCTTCTGCAGCAGTAGCAGAAACGATAATAGTATATTCTAAGGCACCATGCTCTTCAAGACGACGAATGATTTGTGCAACAGTTGACTCTTTTTGACCAACTGCAACATAAATACATACAACACCATTACCTTTTTGGTTAATAATTGTATCTAAAGCAACAGTAGTCTTACCTGTTTGACGGTCACCAATAATAAGTTCACGTTGACCACGACCAATAGGAACAAGTGCATCAATTGCTTTAATACCTGTTGCCATTGGTTCATGAACCGATTTACGTTCCATAATTCCAGGTGCTTTCTCTTCTACGAAACGAGTTTCAGTAGCTTCGATTGGACCTTTACCATCAATTGGCTCTCCTAGTGCATTTACTACACGACCTAAAAGAGCATCACCGACAGGAACTTTAAGAAGTTTGTTAAGACGCTTAACACTCATTCCTTCACGAATTTCTTTACCTCCACCAAGAATAACAACACCTACGCTGCTCTCTTCGAGGTTAAGAACGAGACCCTGAGTCCCCTCTTCAAATTCAACCATTTCTCCGGCCATAACATTGTTAAGACCATAAACTTGTGCAACACCATCTGCATAAGTTACAACTTTACCTGTCTCATTAATATCTACGCTCAACTCAAAATTTTCAATACGTTCTTTGATTATTGAACTGATTTCATCAGCTTTAATTTTTGCTACCACTACTTTTCTCCTCTCATAAGGTTAGATTGCTTTTAATATATGATCGATCATTTGTGAATTTAGACGATTTTTTGAAAAATTAATTTCAATTCCTAAATCATCTACTTCCACCTTAACACCATCATAATCAGACTTAATAAACTCAAGTACTATAGTTGATCCAACTTTTTTGCTTAGTCCAGAACTAAGACCTTTAATTGCTTTTTGATCAATATCACTGTCACTAAATACCTTACCGACAAATGAATTTTTCTCACGAGCAAGCTCTTTTTTCATTTCAACTGCGATAGCTGGAATAATTTCAATACGTCCATTTTCCGCTAAAAGCGAAAGTAGATTATTTAATTTAGCATTCCCAGTTTTATCAACCGAGTTAACTAAAATATCTCTTTTATCTTCAGTAGAAATATTTGGACTCAATACAATTTGAGTAAATTTTTCATTTTCAAATGCAGTAGAAAGCCCATCAAAGACTTCAGATATTGATTCAAAATCTGAGTTATTCATGCTTTCACGCATAGCTTTAATATAACGTTTTGCGATAAGTTCTTCCATATTCTATGCCACCTTCTTCATAATAAGTTGTGCCATAGCTTCTTTATCAAAACTTTCACTCTCTTGTGTCAAGAGATCATCCATTACATCATTAACAAGTTTTCTCACCATTTTTCTCTGTTCAAGATTCATAAGTGAAGCATTTTGTTTTTCTACATTTTCAAGATCAGAATCACACTGTTGCATGATATTATCATTTAAGATTCTATTCTCTTTTTTTGAATTTTCTACAAGATCAGCTGCAAATTTTTCAGCATCTTCAATTTTTTGAAGTGCCACTTCCTTTGCAGTTTTAGACTCTTTCATTTTTTCTTGCACACGATCTAGCTCTTGTCTTATGCCCGCCGTTCGACCTTGAAAAAAGTCTTTTATCGGACTCGCAAGAAGATAATAAAGTATCCCTGCAAAAATAATAAAGTTAACAGTACGTTGAACAATATCAGTTGAACCTTCGCCTCCACCAGAAGCAAAAGCATAGCCTGACATCATTGCTATTATAAGTAAAATTTTACCCATCAAAACCCCTATATCTGCGCAAATTTAGCTTTTACAGCTTCTTTAAACAGTGGAACCTGCGACAATAAAGCATTATTCAATTCTTCTTTCTCTTCTTGAAGAGAAGCTTCAAATTCCTCATACTCTTTAGCCATCGTAGCACGTTTAGCATCCATTTTGCTCTCTGCTAATTCTTTAGCATCTGCAATAACTTTTTCTCTTAACGCTGCTGCTTCTAGTTTAGCATCGCTAATAATCTTCTCTGCCTTCGCTTCTAGTTCAGAAATTTCAGTGTCATTGCTACCAACTTCACTTAAATCTTTTTGAATATCTGCATCACGCTTTTCCATATATGAAAAAAGAGGATTATAGAGCCAACTATTTAGCACAGCAATTAATGTTAAGAATACAATTATTGTACTAGCAAGTAGAATTGGATTAATATCTAACATATCACCTCCTAAAAGTTGCGAAATTATACTATTTATAAATTGAAAAAATAGTTAAAGTTATAGC
>JAYEPE010000177.1:0-13716 GCA_034723735.1 Campylobacterota bacterium
CCATGCCAAAAGACATCATTGGTTTGAAGTTTGTAGAGACTCTCTAGAGCACTTTTTGTCAATTTATCTTGATGGATACTATGCGAAAGCATACGTTTATGAAGATAATTACTTTCATGATATTTGATAAAGAAGTTTTTCCAGATGCCACCTTTAATAAAAGCAACACCCATACTATCAAAATACTCATCTCCTACATCTTCTTTGAGCTTTTCAAGAGCAAGAGTCTGTTTACTTCTTAGACTCCACTCTCCCATCTCAAAATAGGAGGTATTATTGAGATAAGCAATCCCTTTAGAGCGATTTTCTTCTAAATATGTGTTGTAGTGCTTCGTTTCAATATGCTCATTTTCTAAAACTGCTTCAACAAAACCTTCGAGCCATTTTTTCTCATAGACCCACTCATGCGTTTCAGGCCAGAGACCAAATTTTTCGGCATCATCAAAGATAATAGCAGCTGAATTTTCATCTTGAGAACAAGCTAGGATTGCGTCAATAGCACGTTCTACACTAAAAAATGGGAGTGCATAACGTAGTGATTGTGAGATAGGAAAAAGTGCAAGAGGATAGCCTCCCTCCTCTGTCTCATAATACCCATCCATCTTTTTGGCATCAAAACCACTACTTAAAAAGTGATAATCATCTACAACTGCGTACTCAATTCCCGAAGCATGTAAATCAGGAATCAATGAGGACTCCCAAACACGTTCAGTTAACCAAAGCCCACTTGGTGTTGATTTGAAATTTTTTTCAATGTAGGTATTGAGCTTATTAATTTGTGCCTGACGGTCACGTGAGGGGATTGCGCTTAATACTGGTTCATAATAGCCTGCACTAATCCACTCTATAGAGCCTTGTTGCGTAAGTTTTTTCATGTTTTTAAAAATATTAGGATGCTTCTGTTTAATCTGATCGAGCAACCAACCACTACAATGTACTGCAAATTTAAAATCAGGATATTTCACCATCGTTTCAAAAAATGGCCCATAACATAAAGCAATCGCTTCATCAACTGATTCACCAAAATTATCAACAGGTTGGTGCATATGAATTCCCAATAGTAGAGAGACCTTATTCATTATTATATACTCCTAAACAAACCAGTTTTCACTGTAATCTGTGGTTAAATTAAGCTCAAGTTCTCCAAAACCTGGTAAGGTTTGCGATGCAATATTTTCTCCTGAGAGCTCAAAACGAAACTGTAATTGTTTACATGTAAAGCTACTCTTGCTAACACGTAACTCTAACCACTGCTCATAAGCCAACTCCACTTCAATATCATCTACGTACGCTTTATGGCAAAATTCTTTGCAGTCTTGAAGTGACAAGTCAACATTAAAACCAATAGGCTCAATAATCATTCTTAGTATTACTGACTCATTAAGAGCTTTTGTATCTGCATCAAAGGCAAAATAGACATTATCATCATCTTGACCATAGTAAATTTTTCGTACCGCTCCACGGACTCTATCCATGGTTGAAAAGAGTTTGCTCTCATCAACCACGCCACATCCTACCCACTCAAAAAAGGAGTCATGTACACCATTTGTACTCGGAGTGATAGGTGACTGAGGCAAAAGATGAAATTTTTCAGAACTTTTATTTTCAATAATAGGTTTAAATAGATCCGAAGGTGGCGCTATCTGCATTAAGTCATAAATACTAATAAGATGCGAGCGAAATAGGGTATCAAACTCTTCTGAAAACTCCGTAAAGTGATCATCACCATACCACCAAAACCAATCTGAACACTCAGATGCTAAAAAGTGCTCCGTAATTTTCTCTTTTGTTGCCTCATCCAAAGTAAATTTATGATGTTCGTAATCACGTTTGGTAAGATAAATCAGTTCCCAGCCTCGTGTTTTTTCACTATGACCAACCCAGGTATTGAACTCACCATGAATCCAACTTCCTGGTTCAAGTCTATGCAGAGTTTTTGCAGGAAGTTTAGCAACATCATCCATATGAACACTATGACACCATGGAATTTGATTCAATTTACTATAGAGTGCATCAAAAAAGTCAAAACCATTATTATGGAAAAACTCCCAAGCATTTTCACCATCTAAAATGACAAAAACAGTACTATCTGGGTTCGAATCATTCATAGGAACTAAGGCATTTACAAAATGTTCAGCTGCCTTATGGGCTTCCCAAAAGCGATACGTAAAGCCAATAAGATCACTCAAGCCATGATCTCGAAATCCCATACACATCCCCTTATAATCATAAGGAGAGTAAAGTTCATCACGATGATTACTTCCAAGTGATTTAAAAAGTATCGCTTCATCTGTTGCAATCCATTTAATGCCACACTCTTTCAAAAGTGCCACACTCTGTTCATCAACAGCCCCTTCAGCAGGCCAAAAACCTTCAGGTTCATATCCAAAAGTCTCAATAAAAAGTGTTTTAGCACGTTCAACTTGCAGACGTGCATCTTCATGTAAGGGAATATGCTGTTTTGGAATTTGTGTTGAGGGATTTGCTATTTTTGCATTTTCCATATCCATCAATAGTGGTAAGATAGGATGATTCAATGGTGTTGTTGATATTGAAATTCTATTTTCATTATGAAGCTGAGAATAATAAGGAAACAGTGTTGCAATAAAAGCAGTCAATTCATTCAGTAAAAGATGTTTATCTTCTTGATTATAATGACGCTCTTTTTTTAATAAGGCTTCAATTAAAGTATTGTGAGTTCGTATATATACACCACACCAAGAAAGCATAAACAAGAGTTGCAAGTCACGCAATTCATGATTATTATAACGCTCTTTTTCATACAGAACTTTATAGCTTGACATAGGTGAAACCATTGTTTCAAATGGGGTACTTTTACAGATTTTTATTATCCACTTGCGATCTGTTTCACTCAGCTCACTAGGATCAAGTAGCCACAGCTTTAAAAAACGATCATGTTCTTGCGGTTGATGGGTATAAAGACTAATCTGTTCAATAAGTGGAGGTGTAATATTAAATGTTGCCTTGAGTCCCTCATGGCGAGAGAGCATCCAAGGCATATCATAGTAGTCTTTTATAGCATGCAAAAAAACCCAAGGCATTTGCATTACACCTGAAGCATCACGGTAATCAGGCTGATGCATATGCCATATAAAGCTAAGGTTCAAATCACCACCTTTATTCTTGTGACCACTGCGCTATTTTAGCACTATAGTTCTTGAAGATTGCTTCTCCATGAGCTTCATCTTTGGCTTGGATATAGAGATTAAGATAATCGCTATACTGATCAGGAATCATTAATACCCAATCTGTTTCATTTTCCCAAATTTTAACTCCATCAGCAGAAGATGATTTTTTACCCTTAGCATCTTCAAGGAACTTACGCATCATCTTACCTTTGAGTGCTTGTGTACATTCAACTTGAATACTGCGATAATCAAAATTTTCAATCCCCTTAGAAAGGTCTGATAGTTTTACGCCATGGCAACTAACAAGTTCCATAATTTTAAGACTTGCATACATTGCATCACGTGTTACACCAAATTCAGTAAAAGCAAAGTTACCATCAACAGTTGCGATAAGCGCGTACTCTTTTAGTTTTTTAGTTGTAAAGTTTGAGTATTTACCACGTTCAATTTCAAGATTTTCAAAATGAAAAATATCCGGAGCCCATGTTGGCAAAAATACTTTTTTCTTCTCATCTTTAGCATCTAAATTTAATAAGTGTAAGATAGTGAAAAGTCCAGTAATCTTATCAAGCACTTCTCCCTCATCGGTGACGATACTTAAGCGTTGCGCATTAGGATAAATCATTAAACCCATATCCAAGTTTAAGCTTTTGACTATAGCTGAAATATTTGTTTCAGAGCGTTTTTCTAAATTTACAATATTAAAAAGTTTTTTTGCATCATGATAGGCGTTAAGAACAATATTTTCAACACCTAAATCATTAAGCATTATAGGGAAAATATCAGCAGTGCTTCCATGCATTAAATCTACTGCTACATTAAAAGAGCCACATTTCATAATACCCTGATCAATACTTCGCTCTACTGCAGTTTTATAGTTTTGACACTCTCTATGATGTAATGTTTCGCGAATTTCACCTACTTGAGAATAATCTACACGACGAAATTTTTCAATAAAAAATGCTTTTTCTACTCCCTTAGAAGAGTTAGAATCAATGCGAATCGCTTCTTCATTAAAAAGAGTAATTTGAGAACTTGTTGGATCTACTAAATCTTGCTTAAAGTGTGCTCCCGCTACAAGTGAATTGTCATGAGCTAAGGTATAACGCAATACAGATGGCGGTGTACTTTTAAGATCAATAACATTCACACCAGCAGAAAGGAGACCACCTAAAAAGGCACGTTTAAGCATACGTGAGCTTTTATCATGATCACGTCCAACAATAACTTTTGAACCAATAGGAAGTTGTGCAGCAAAGGCTTCAGCTAGTTTTGTCACCATCTCACAAGAGAGTTCAACATTACTTTTTCCCGTTACAGTTCCATTTTCAAAAATAGAATTTTTATAGCGATTACCCCAAACAAGATTATTACTTACTATGGAAGCGGCTTCAATATTTTTATCTGGCCAGATAACGACATCTTGCTCAAATGTTACAAGCTCACCAACTTCACAACCTTGAGCAAGAATAAGACCTGCTTTAGCTGTGACATTTTTATCAATGATATTGTTATTACAGATAATGCTGTTATCAAGGCGGGTGTTTTTACCTATCTTGATCTCTTCCCAAAAAACTGTATTACGAAGATTTGAGCCACTTGCAATGCTAACATTATCACCAATAACTACATTATTGAGTTTTACCCCATTTTCAATGGTAACATTTTTACCTAAAACAACATTACCGATAATCTCTATGCTTTTATCTAAGTCATAAGGAACATCACTATAAAGTGTTCCATCAGGATAATTTTGCGTTTGCCCTGGGATAGTGAAATTGAGTTTATCTCCTAAGATATCTTCAAATACTTCACGATAACTTTCAGGATTACCAACATCACGCCAATAACCCTCCAAGCTATGTGCCATAAGAGGAATCTCTTTTTCCATTAATAATGGAAATAGGTCTTTTGCAAAATCAAAATCTTCACCCTTGGGAATAAAATCAAGAATTTCTGGTTCTATAATATAGATACCAGTATTGATGGTATCACTAAAAACTTCACCCCAGCTCGGTTTTTCTAAAAACTTCTCAATAACATCATCTTCATTGGCAATAACAACACCAAATTGTAAAGGATTATCAACAGAAGTGAGCCCAATAGAAAGTTGTGCTTTTTTACTTGCATGAAAATCAAAAAGTTTCTGAAAATCAAAATCTGTTACCAAGTCGCCACTGATAATGATAAAGTTGTCATCTCCAATAAGCTCTTGTCCAAGCTTAACAGCACCCGCAGTTCCATAATCATCATCAGGAATAACATAAGAAATTTTGATACCAAAATCACTTCCATCTCCAAAATAATCTTGAATAATCTCGGGCTTAAAATAGAGTAATATAATAAACTCAGTGATGCCTAAATCTTTAAGCGTCATCATAGTGTGTTCCATCATTGGACGGTTCACGATAGGTAACATTGGTTTGGGTCTTGAATTGGTTAAGGGTTGAATTCGAGTTCCGAATCCTCCCGCCATAACTACAGCTTTCATAATGGCATCTCCTGTTTATGTATATTCTATTCTAGTGATATTTTCTTAAATCTTAAGTAAAAATTATAATTTTAATAATGAATTTTCTGAACCAAATGGCGAAGCTACACATCCAAGCTCATTATCACAATGCCAATTGCCATTAACACGGTAACCAAACTCATATTCAGTATTGGCTTGCAATAATCTTCTTAGAGTACATTCACCACTTTTTTTCATTTTCATGGCTTCCTCTTCCCAATCATTCCATGAACCGCAAAGTACAACATCTTCACCCTCTTGAGGAGTGAAGCTAAATGTCACCCAAGACTTATCACCTTTTGGTGTAATTTTTACCATGATTTTTCCTTTTTATTTATGTATCAATACGGTCAAGATTTTCAAAACCTGGTAAAATCTTGCCCTCTAAAAGTTCTAAACTCGCACCGCCGCCAGTCGAGATAAAACTAAAGTTTTCAGCCTCTGAAGCACGATCCACTGCATCCGCAGTATCACCACCACCTACTATAGTATAAGCATAACAGTCTGCAATTGCATTTGCAATTTTAAAAGTACCTTTTGAAAATTTATCAATTTCATAAATTCCCATCGGCCCATTCCAGATAATTGTATTTGAAAGTCCAATAGCTTCACTAAACAGCTTCACGGTAGCTGGACCAATATCAACAGCTTGGAATCCCTCTAAGATATCTTGAGAAGGGACTACCTTTATATCAATTGGGTGCTCAATTGAGTCTGTAATCACCAAATCAACAGGGAGATAAATTTTAACACTATTTTCACGTGCCAAATCTAAAACATCACGAGCAGTTTCAATATAATCTTCTTCATATAAAGACTTTTGCATATCATAGCCAAGTGCTTTTAGAAAAGTATTACTCATCGCACCACCAATGATAAGCTTATCAATTTTTTGAAGAACAGCTTTGAGCAAAGTAATCTTTGAAGATATTTTAGCTCCACCTACTACAAGCGCTATAGGACGAGTTGGTTTGAGTAAAGCTTTTGAAAAGGCTTCAATCTCACGCATCATTAAAAAGCCTGCGACCTTAGCTTCTACATGTTCAGTTATTCCATATGTTGAGGCATGTTTTCTATGAGAAGTTCCAAAAGCATCATTTATATAAACATCACAAATCGAGCCTAGTTTTTTCGACAATTCAGCATCATTTTGTTTTTCACCCTCACGAAAACGGATATTTTCAAGTAAAAAAACTCGCTCTAACGAACAAGTTGCAATTTCACTTTTAGAAGCTTCAAAATCTTCAACAAACTCTACTCGTTTATGAAGAAGACGCTCAAGTCGTTTACGAACATGTTTTAAAGAGTATTTCTCATCATATTGTCCTTTAGGACGTCCAAAATGAGTCACCAAAGTAATAGAACAAGCATTATGATCAATACAGTAATTGATACTAGGCAATGCCGAACGAATACGACGATCATCAGTAATGTTATTGTGTGAATCTACAGGTACATTAAAATCTACCCGTATTAAAACACGCTTACCTTCAACATCAATATCTTTTAAACTTTTTACACCATGCATAAAATCAAGATTAGAAGTCAATAATATTCCTTACTTGTTGAACATACGTTCATAATATTCGTTAGCCATACGCCCTGAATCAAATTCAAATTCAATTTCTGACATCGCATTTTTCTTAATTGTCGTCCACTCTTCAGGCTTATTATAATATGTTGGAATAATTGTATTTTCTAAGATATCCATCATATTTTTATTATCAATTCTATCTTGATCTACAATAGGAGTATTATGATCAAGTTCAGGAATTGTAAATGCATTTTTACCATCACGGGCAAATTCTGGATGCCAACCATCATCTATAGAAAAGTGAATCGAACCATTCATACTTGCAGTCATTCCGCTTGTGCCACTTGCTTCACGTGTAATACGTGGAGTATTTAACCAGATATCACTTCCTTGTTTCAGTAAACGCGATAGTGAAAGTTCATAGCCAATAAGCACAGCCATATTTGCATAATGATGAGAAATATGAATCAGTTCATTAAAAATTGCAGTCGCTCCATGATCTGTTGGATATGGTTTTCCTGCCCAGATAATCTGCACTGGTGTTTTAGTATTTTTCATTAATTTTTCAAAACGCTCTAAGTCATATTTTAAAAGACCTGGACGTTTATATTCTGCAAAACGACGTGCCCAAACGATAGTTAAAACCTCAGGGTCAAACATCTTTCCAGTTTGATCTGCAACTACATCAAAAAGGATTTTTTTAAGGTGTTTTTTACGTGCAATAAGCTCATAATCTTCATGTTCATCAAGGGCACGAATTAAAGTTTTATCTGTCCAGAATTTTTTATTTTGTGCATTTGTGATAGAGATAATTTCACAGCGATTTTCAACATCAGCCCACATCTCATTTGCTACTGTACCATGTATTTTTGAAACAGCATTGGCAATTTTTGCACTACGAAGTGCCCCAACAGTTAGAGAAAAGTCATCGCCATGAGCATAACCGCTAATTTCACGTACAGTCTCCATAGAGTGTCCGTTGAAAAAGCCCATCTCGTGTAAAAAGTTGATATTATGAATTTCATTACCTGCAGCTTCTGGTGTATGTGTTGTAAAAACAACATGCTTACGAAGCTCTTGCATATTCTGATAATGTTTTCCATAAAGCTCATAAACAAGAGGAAGTGCGTGACCTTCATTCATATGATAGATATCAATCTTTTGATTTATCGCTTCAAGAACTTTTACTCCGCCAATCCCTAACACAATCTCTTGAGCTACACGTGTACGTTCATTGCCATCATAAAGTTTATGCGTAATTGTACGTGAAAGATAATCATTTTCATCAATATCTGTTGAGAGTAAAATCATCGGTGCCGTTCCAAAAACATCAGGGCGCACTAAAAAGGCTTTAATACGAACCTCTTCATTATGAATATTTACTTTTACATCAATATCAAGTTCTTCTAAAAAATAATAAAACTTACGTGTATAAGATGCTCGAAGTGTGCGGTCTTCATTACGTGCCTGATCATAATAACCAAAGCTCCAAAGAAGCCCAATACCTATAACATTTTGTTTTAAATCATAAGCACTTCTCATATGAGAACCTGCTAAAAACCCTAATCCACCTGAGTAGATTTTGAGTGATTGATCAATAGCAAATTCCATAGAGAAATATGCCGCCGCTGTATCGTACTTTTTACTAATGTCATATGAAAATAGATTCACTTCTATCCTTAAATTTTATTATTTAACACATCTTTATTATTATAAAGTTCTTGTTATTTATTTCCAATAAATACACACATATCTACTAGACGTGAGCTATATCCCCACTCATTATCATACCAAGCAAGAACCTTAAGAGTTTTTCCATCAACAAGACTTGTCATATCAGGAACATAGGTAGAACTGTAAGTAGAACCGATAAAGTCACTAGAAACACGCTTGTCAGTATCAATTTCGATAAGACCTTTAAAGTTAGTCTCTGCTGCTTTTTCAAATGCTGCATTTACTGCTTCTATTGTTGTGTCATTTTTAAGATTTACTGTTAAATCTACAATTGAAACATCAGGAGTAGGTACACGCATAGCATAACCGTTAAGCTTTCCTTTAAGTTGAGGCATAACTAAAGCGATAGCTTTTGCTGCCCCTGTTGTTGTAGGAATCATATTTACCGCAGCCGCACGAGCACGACGTTGATCTTTAGCATGTTTAACATCAAGAACATTTTGATCATTTGTATAAGCGTGAATTGTAGTCATCAGACCATTATCAATACCAAACTCATCATCAAGAACTTTACAAATAGGTGCTAAACAGTTTGTTGTACAGCTAGCATTTGAGATAATAGTCTCACCCTTGTACTCATCTGTATTAATATTTAAAACATAAGTAGGTGTATCATCTTTTGCAGGAGCAGACATTACAACTTTCTTCACGCCATTTTTAACATAAGCTTGTGCTTTTTCAGTTGTAAGAAAAACGCCAGTACATTCAATAACTACTTCAGCCCCAGCAGAACCAAAATCAAGCTCATTCAAATCGCGTGTACTAAACATTGTCACTTTTTTACCATTAATCATAATAGTGCTATCATCAATAACTTTAGCATCTACACCTGTATGTACACTATCATATTTAAAAAGGTACTCAAGCATATCAGGTTTGGCTGTTGTATTAATCGCTACAAGCTCAATATCATCACGTGATGTAACAATCTTTGCTACAATCATTCCTATTCTTCCTGTTCCGTTAATTGCTACTTTTAGTGCCATTTCTTTTCCTTGTTTAAGTTTTGCATTTTGTTATAAAAATCACATGTAAAACATTAATGACATTTTACACTCTTTTGGCTTGTAAAACTTTATTAAATTGTCTATTTTTCACTCAAATTGTTTTATGTAATATTTTTGTGACATAAATGTAATTCCCTAGGCTCTTTATAATAGCCTTTATGAACTTCCCAAAAGGCTTGATAAGAGTCTCTAATATCAAATGATTGCATGTGTAAATGACTAGATTTTCCAAGCTTTAGCCGTAAATTTTCTTCTTGAATCACTTTAGCTAAGGTATCTACCCATACTCTAAGATGATTTTCTTTTATAACATAGCCGTTAGGATCACTAACATTAAGTAAGGTTTTAGGCCCACCAATACTTGAGACTAAAACAGGGAGCCCACTTGCAGCAGACTCCATGACAACTTGACCTAGAGTATCAGTGAGAGAGGGAAAAATAAAAATATCTGAAGAAGCATAAATAGACGAGAGCTCACTGCCTATAATAGGGCCAAGATAATGGACACCAAAAGATTGCAGTGCTTGAGCTTGTTTTTTTAAATTACCTTCTCCTACAAGAATCAGTTCGGCATTAAGTTGAAAATATCTGCTCTTGAGATTTTGCCAAACCTCAAGCAAAAAAGGTAGGCTTTTCTCTTTGGTAATTCTTCCTACATAGAGAACTTTAACACTATCACTACTGATATTCAAATTACTCCATATAGCATCATCTTTATGTTTTGGTGAAAAACGTTCTAAATTTGTTCCAGCAGGGATATAAGAGATCTTTTCAGCCGCAATACCGATATCATCTTGCATAATCTGATGGTATTGATCGGATCGGCTAAAGACATGAACAAACTCTTTATAAAAATTTTTCATCCACCTGTCTGTTAAGCGTTTAAAAAAATCTGAACCGGTGTTGTCTCGGATATAGGCAGGAAAATCGGTGTGATATGTCCCTAAAAGCGTTATGCCTTTTTTCTTTGCATATTTTCTTCCTAAAAGTCCTACTGGTCCTGGGGTGGAGACATGGATTATATCAGGCTGTAGTGATTCAACAAAACTAGTTATGGCTTTAGATGGTGCAAAAGCGATATCAAGCTCTTTATAATAAGGCATGTTGATACGAAATGAGGGGGCGAAATTATGTATATTTGATGCGACTGGACAATACTTTGCAGTAGAGGTGATAACATGAAGCTCATCACCATTTACAAGGGCATTTTCAGCCATATCTTGAATAAATCTCGAAACGCCATTTAAATCACCAATAGTATCGCTAAAGAGACAGATTCTCAAGCCATAGTCTTTACATGTAAGGCATCTTCTATGCTCTGACGTGTTTTAAGTTTGCCAAGCGAGAGTTTATCAAGCATCACTTCAAGCAAGGCTTCTTCACTTTTATCACGCATAAAATCAAGGGCGCTTTGACGCATGTTTTTAAAATGTAAAGGATTATCAAGCAGAGTCTGAATACGCGAAGCATAATCAAAAGGATTATTACCCTCAACAACAAAACCGGTAGTATTAGCAATCATATTCTCTTTGAGCGCACCTTTAGAAGATGCAATAGGGACAAGTCCTGATGCTTGCGCTTCAAGAATTACGTTACCAAAGGTCTCGGTCTGACTAGGAAAGAGAAAGATATCTGCTGAAGCAAAGGCAGATGAGAGCGCTTCATTTTTCAAAAATCCTGTAAAGAGAACATTGTGCGATGCTTCACTTTTAATATGACTCATGTAAGGACCATCTCCCACAATAACAAATTGTAAGCTATCATGATCTTTTAGGAGTTTGGCTACTTGTAAAAAAAGATCGAGGTTTTTCTCTTGTGCAATGCGACCGACAAACAAAACAGTAGTTTGCGCCTTGTAGTCTGATTGGAATTGATTCCAGAAATTTTCATCTCTAAAATCTGGATTGAATTTTAAATGATTGACTCCACGAGTAAAAAGTTCAATCTTTTTCTTCTTAACCCCATTGGAGACGAGAACTTTTCTATAGGCTTTTGATGGTGAAAGTACACGCTCCGCATTATTGAAAAGTAGAGAAAAAGCGTTCCAAATATGTCCTTTGAAAAGGTGATCGCCTGAGTATTTTCCGATGTATTCAGGAAAGTCTGTATGAAAGGTTGTGACATAGGGAATGTGTAAAATTCGTGCAATGAAAAAAGCATAAATACCAACAACCCCTGGAGTTGCTGCATAAATTACATCAAAATTTTGATCATCACAGTATTCGAGCATATCTAAAAAGTGAGGAATATTAACTTTTATCTCTTCATATTCTGGCAAATCAAAAGAGAAGATCGGGTCAAAGTTTTTACGAAATGGATCTCTCACTTTTTCTTGATAAGCGGTAATAAAAGTAAGATTATAATCTCTTTTTTTAGCTAAGTGGTAGAGTTTTTTTGATGTAAGCGCTACACCATTTATCTCATTAAAAGTGTCAGTAAAATAGGCAATCTTTCCTGTAAAGTCTTTTTTCTCTTGGGTAAGAGCACGATATATCTGGCGTGAACGTTTCTTCTCATACGAGCGTTGCCAATAGACAGATAGATAATAAGCAGTTGGAATGATTGAGAGCATACTTTGACCAAGTAGCATACTTACTTTGTCCATATCAAGGTTTTTAGTATCTGAAAATTCTTTGACAAGATGCGGAAATAGATTTTTGAAAAAACCGTGAATCATATCATGTCTGTTATCGCTATTTAAAGTGATACCTGAAATATTTTGAACTTGTGCAACGACTTTTTTCATCCCCATAAACTGGGTTAGCATATTCATTTTTGGTTTTGCAAAAAGATAATCAAGCAGATAAGAGCTGGTATGTTTTTTTTCTCTGGCCCATTGATGTGATATATTCATTATCATATGTGAGAGTCTTATTGGTGAACCGTAGTCTCCCTGAGGCTCTGCAGTGTTTTGTGTGAGGGCTAATTTAAAGTCATCTAGGCTACTACCTGGACACTGTGTATAGGTTTTTCCGACATCTTGCCCACCATGATCATCACTACCACCTGTATAGCTGATTTGGGAACGCTGGCGTTTATTAAAGCCATGTTTTTGTTCAAGCTCTTCAAGCTTATAGTCTCGAAATGTTTCTGCAATCTCTTGAGTCAGTTTGGCTGAAATACCTGAACGGGTTCCATTAATGATTTCCCAATTATCAAATAAAAGTAGGCACTTTTCTATATGCGTCTCTGTGAGTCTGCCATCCATATCATAAAGTGGATGAGCAAGTACGTGAGTAATCTCTTGGACTTGCAGATAATCTACTAATTCATAAACATTATAACGAATACTCTGTATGCGTTCGTGTTGAGCAGGCGTGATGTCATAACACAGTACATGAATATGACAACGATCTTCAGGAAAATAGGCTGTGGCTTCTTCACTGATGAAGACTCCAGGAAGATGCTCTATCTCAAGACACCCTCCAATTTCATCATGATCTGTGATGGTAAAAAGTGTCATCCCTCGTTCAAAAAGTGTGTCATAAATCTGTTTTGGTGTGACATAAGATTCATGCATATCGAGTTTTTTAGAAAAGAATCCAGCAGGTTTATTTGAGTGTTTTGAATGGAGATGAAGATCAACTTTAATCATATAAAATCCAATAGCATTAATTTATGAAATTTTACAAATCAAGCATTACGCTTACATTACACAACTATTAAAATTGTTTCCATTTTGTAATCTTAGATGTGGAAGCTTGTAATATAGATAGAGTAATATTTCCTAAATTTTAAAAAGTGAGATAAATTAATGATACGAGAGATAAAAGAATCATC